>NZ_NXBD01000049.1:0-151829 GCF_002383965.1 Campylobacter sp. 110
GTTTATTAATTTATTTAATTTAATCAGTTAGGTTATATTCATTGGTTTGTTTGAGTTGGTTAGATTGAATCTAAGTTTAATTAGTTTGGGTTGATTTAATTTGTAGTTTTATATTTAAATTGATTGGTTGGGTTGTCAGCTTAGCTATGGTTGTTGATTGGCTTGGGTTGATTTAATGGTTGTTTGAGTTATTTAGTTTATATGTTTTTATATCTCAATTATTCTTTTTATTTATTGAATCTTTTGTATCAATAATTAATCTTTATGTTTACTTGTATAGGTTTATTTATTCAATCTATTTTTATGTGTCAATTGTTCTTTATATGTCTAGTTTATATTTTATTATGTAGCTTGGGTTTGTTCAATAATTGGGTTGGATTTTTAATCACTCAAGTTTATTTTATAGTGTTTATTGAGGTTTTATGGTTGGGGGTATACACTTCTTGGTTGGGTTAGGGGTTAATGTTGGGTTAGGGTGGATAGACTATGATTGTTTATTCTTGTTGGCGAGAATGAATGTTATACTTGAGATAAATTTTTATCAAGGTATGTTGTTTAATAAATGAATTTTAATTCTAAGCCGAATACGAGTCGTTTTAAATTAGTGTTTGATAAAAATTAATATGTGATGGGGGGGGGGTGAATTAAATTTTACCTACACATTCTTTAAATTTTTCTCCACGTTGAGCATAAGAGCTGAATTGATCTAAGCTTGCACAAGCAGGGCTTAATAAAGCTACTTCATTGTTTTTTAGTGTTTTGGAAATTTCTTGTACAGCATTTTCTAAAAATTCACACTTATGAGCTTTTAAATTTGCTTTTAAAGCATAATCAAGCATTTTTTGAGTGCTAAGTCCTATAGCATAGAGTTCTATGTTGAAATTTTTCATAAAATTAAATAAAGCGCTTAAATCCACACCCTTATCATCGCCGCCCACAATAAGATGAATTTTTTTATTTTTATAGCGGTTAAGAGCGGCCATTACAGCGTTTTCATTGGTCGCTTTAGTATCATTGACCCAAAGTCTACCTTGACTATCTTGTAATTCTTCGAGTTTATTTTTTTCCATGATAAATTGATTTAAAAGTTCATAGCTTAGACTATCAAGTAGAATTTTTTCTATACTTAAAGCCATGACAGCATCAAGCAAAAAAGGGCTTTTAAAAGATATTTTTTCTATATCGATACCCATTTTTTGAGCAAGATCAAATTCATCTTTGTAAGAGATAATATAAGCTTTTGTAGGTGTTTTTGCGTAAATTTCAGGCAAGATTGCAATATCACACTCATTCATTCTTTCTAAAACGCTCAATTTATCTTTTGCATAATTTTCAAAGCTTCCATGCCATGAAAGATGATCCGTACTTATAGGTAGAAGTGCATAAATTTCGGGTTTTGCAGTATGGGTATAGTGAAGTGTAAAAGATGAAGTTTCAAGTATCCAAATTTTGGCATTTAAATCAAGCTCAGCCAGAGGAAAACCGACATTTGCTCCCATTACTGCTCCAACATGTGAAAGTAGATGTGTAGCCATTTGTGTGGTTGTGGTTTTACCATTTGTACCACTGATCCAAACAGATTTTGGCATAGCATCATAAAAAAAATCATATTCGCTTTGTAAATTTTTTGCTTTTTTTATAAGGTTATGGTTAGGTGGAAAGCCAGGGCTTGGAATTTCAAGCTCGCTTACTTTTTCATCAAATTCTTTAGGATTTAAAAGATGATTACCCGATTCATCCTTGCTTTTTTCTTGAAAATGATCATCGTAGATATCAAAAGGGCCGAATTGATTGGCTAAATTTTTAGCTATTGCCTGTGTGGTTTTACCATATCCAAAAAGTGAAATTCTCATTATCTTAACTTTATCGATGCAAGCGCAAGTAAATTAGATAGCAAGGATATCATCCAAAAACGCACTATGATTTTATTTTCTACCCAGCCTATTTTTTCAAAATGATGGTGTATAGGCGCCATTTTAAATACTCTTTTATTGAAAATTTTAAAGCTTCCTACTTGTAAAATGACAGAAATGGTTTCAAGCACAAAGACAAAGCCTACAAGTAAAAGCAAGATTTCATTTTTGCTTATGATGGCTAAAAAACCTATAAATCCACCCAAGGCTAAGCTTCCACTATCTCCCATAAAAACTTGCGCAGGATAGCAGTTATACCATAAAAATCCCATAAGAGCTCCAATCAATGCAGCACAGATAATCACTACCTCGCCCAAGCCTTGAATTTTAGGTAAAAGCAAATATTCACTATAATTTAAATTTCCACTCAAATATAAAAATATACCTAAGGTAGATAAAGAAAAAATGCTAGGAACTGTTGCAAGTCCGTCAAGTCCATCGGTTAAATTGACAGCATTAGAGCTGGAGATTAAGACCAAAATCCAAAAAGCAAGAGCAAAAATTTTCATATCAAAAAGCGGATATTTGTAAAAAGGAAGATAAAATTCTGTATTAAATTCAGGGCTAAAATATAAAGGTAAAATACAGATTAATCCTACGCTTATTTGTGCTAAAAGTTTCATTTTTGGGCTAAGTCCTGAGTGGTTGTCTTTTTTTAAAATTTTACCCAAATCATCCACAAGTCCAATAAGGCAAAAAAGCACAAGACAAAGCAAGGCGGTGATTGTAAATACATTATCCAATTTAGCACAAAGAAGACTTGTAAAGACTGCACAACTTATAAAGATAAGCCCACCCATTGTAGGCGTTTGAGATTTTACCTTGTGAGTTTGGGGTGCTAGTTCATAAATGGGTTGATTTGCATTTTTGTTTTTAGCCCAAGCAATAAATTTAGGCATGATAAATAAAGACAAGCATAAAGCAATGAAAAATGCAAAGCCCGCGCGTACACTGATATAAGTAAAAAAAGCATAATCACTAAAATAAGAAAGATAATACAAAAGCTAGCCTTCTTTTTGGTTTTTAAAAGCTTAATTTTAGTAAAATCTAGCCAAAAAATTTCTTATAAAAGAGTAAAAAATGAGACAAAAATGTATTTTAGTTATTACAGATGGAATAGGTTTTAACAAAGAAAAAGATTTTAATGCTTTTGAGGCTGCTAAAAAGCCAAATTATGAGAGGCTTTTTAGAGAAGTACCAAATTCTTTAATTAAAACTAGTGGTTTAGCAGTAGGTTTGCCTGAAGGGCAAATGGGAAATAGCGAAGTGGGCCATATGTGTATAGGTAGTGGGCAAATTATCTATCAAAATTTAGTGCGTATTAATAAAGCTATAGAGAGTTGCGAACTTGAAAAAAACGCAAATTTAAAAAAACTTCTACAAAAATGCAAAAGAGTGCATGTTATTGGTTTATATAGCGATGGTGGGGTTCATTCTATGGATACACATTTTAATGCCTTGCTTGAAATTTGTGCCAAAAATGGAAATGAAGTTTTTGCACATGCAATTACTGATGGACGCGATGTAAGTCCTACAAGTGGATTAGAATTTATAAGAAAGCTAAAAAATCATTGTGAGGAAATAGGCGTGCATTTTGCTACGCTTTGCGGGCGTTTTTACGCTATGGATAGAGATAAGCGTTGGGATAGGGTGAAAGAATATTATGAGTGTTTATTGGGTAAGAGCAAGGGTGTGTCAAATTGGGTTGATTATATAGAAGAATGTTATCAAAATGAAACAACTGATGAATTTATTCAAGCGGCTAAAAACGAGAATTATAAAGGCATGCAAGAAGATGATGGATTGATTTTTGTTAATTTTAGAAATGATAGAATGAAACAACTCGTTGAAGTGTTAAATTCTAAGGATTTTAAAGAGTTTGAACGCGAAAAAATCTTTGAAAATTTACTTACTATGAGTGTTTATGATGATAAATTTAAACTCCCTGTGCTTTTTGAAAAAGAAAAAATTGAAAATACTTTAGCGCAAGTGATTTCTAAAGCAGGGCTTAGTCAGCTTCATACCGCAGAAACCGAAAAATATGCCCATGTAACTTTCTTTTTTAATGGCGGAAAAGAAGAGCTTTTAGAAAATGAAACAAGGGTTTTAATCCCAAGCCCCAAGGTAAAAACTTATGATGAAAAACCCCAAATGAGTGCTTTTGAAGTATGCGATGCGGTTAAAAAAGGGATAGAAAAGGGCGAAGATTTTATAGTGGTGAACTTTGCAAATGGTGATATGGTAGGTCATACAGGAGATTTTAATGCTGCTATAAAGGCTGTTGAGGCGGTGGATACTTGTTTGGGCGAGATTGTAGAATGTGCAAAAAAGCATGATTATGCTTTTATCATTACAAGCGATCATGGAAATTGCGAAGCTATGCAAGATGAAAAAGGAAATTTGCTTACCAATCACACTACTTTTGATGTTTTTGTTTTTGTGCAAGCAAGGGGAGTTTCAAAGATTAAAGTCAATATGGGGCTGAGTAATATAGCTGCAAGCGTGCTTAAAATTTTAGACTTAGAAATTCCAAAAGAGATGAATGAGGCTTTATTTTGATCTGTTTGCCTTTTGATATAGATTTTTGTTAAAATTTAATTTTATATTTTTTTTAAGGATAGATAATGAAATTTAGTGGAAAAAATGTTTTGATTACAGGTGCGAGTAAGGGTATTGGTGCTTCTATTGCAAAAACTTTGGCAAGTTTTGGATTAAAAGTTTGGATTAATTATCGCTCAAAACCAGAACTTGCAGATGCTTTAAAAGATGAAATTATTGCAAGTGGTGGTGTTGCTGCTGTGATTAAATTTGATGCAAGCAAAGAAGATGAGTTTGAAAACGGCGTAAAAACTATAGTTGAGAGTGATGGAGAGTTAAGTTATCTTGTAAATAACGCAGGCGTTACAAATGATAAACTTGCTTTAAGAATGAAATTAGAGGACTTTAGTGGCGTTGTGGATACGAATTTAAGTTCAGCTTTTTTAGGTTGTAGAGAAGCTTTGAAAACCATGAGTAAAAAACGCTTTGGTGCTGTTGTAAATATCGCTTCTATTGTCGGAGAAATGGGTAATGTTGGGCAAGTAAATTATTCTGCTAGTAAGGGTGGAATGATAGCTATGACTAAATCTTTTGCTAAAGAAGGAGCAAGTAGAAATTTACGCTTTAATTGCGTAACTCCAGGTTTCATAAAAAGCGATATGACTGAAGTTTTAAGCAATGAAATCAAACAAACCTATCAAGATAATATCCCTTTAAAACGCTTTGCAGAACCTGAAGAAGTAGCTAATTGTGTAGCATTTTTACTTAGTGATTATGCCTCTTATGTGACAGGCGATGTGCTTAAGATCAATGGCGGTTTATATATGTAAGGAAAAATGATGGATTTAAAAGAAATAGCGCAATTTTTAGATGATAATGCACCGGCATTTTTAGCCACTTTAGGAACTTGTGGAAATCCTAGGGTTCGTCCTATGCAGAGCCCTTTACTTGTAGGAGATAGAATTTATTTTTGTACTTCTAATAATAAAGGACTTTTTAAGCATATACAAAATTATAATGGTATTGAATTTTGTTCTTGTTCTAGAGAGGGCGTTTTTTTAAGACTTAGAGCAAATGCAGTTTTTGAACCTAACGCAAAAGTTAAAGAGCTGATGTTTGAAAAATATCCTTATCTTGTAAGCCTTTATGAGAATCCACAAAATTCTAGATTTGAAGTTTTTTATCTTGATAATTTAAGTGCTAAAATGCAGTTTCCAAACGGAGATTTTAAACTTTATAAAGCTTAAAGCAAGGATTTTCCTTGCTTTAAATATCCATTTTCATTTGTAAAGCATGTTCCCAAAAAGCATTTTCTAAACGCACTACATTATAAAAAATTTCGCTAAGATTTTCAAATTTTTCTTGAGATATTTGTTGAGTATAAGAATTTAAAAAGTCTTCAAATTCTTTAATTTCATTTTGAAATTCATCCGAGCTGTAGGTTAAAATCCACTCTTTATAAGGGTGATTTTGAAGTTTTTCCTTACCAAGTCTTTGATAAATTTCAGCTCCTATATAGCCATAACCTATAGCACAAGCACTTAAAGCTACTAGCATGTCTAAAAAATCTCCACTTTCACCTACACTTAACATATAGCGCGTATAAGCTATATTGGTTAGACTTTCATCTTTTACGCTTAATTTATCAGCATTTATACCAAGTTTTAAAATACTTTTATGAAGTTCAATCTCTCCTTCTATAATGTAGTTTTGAAATTTCATTGCAAAGCGTAATTCTTCTGCATTTTTTGCATTTAAAGCAAGTCGTGCGTAGCATTTAGCATAATGGATGAGATAGATATAATCTTGCTTGAGATAAAAAAGAAAATTCTCTTCTTTTAAACTTCCATTTTCCAATTTTTTT
Source organism: Campylobacter sp. 110 (assembly GCF_002383965.1). NCBI lineage: Bacteria > Pseudomonadati > Campylobacterota > Epsilonproteobacteria > Campylobacterales > Campylobacteraceae > Campylobacter > Campylobacter sp. 110. The sequence continues at coordinate 6,316 of NZ_NXBD01000049.1, forward strand.
ACAAATTCATGATGTAAATATTCATCCCAAATTTGTGAATTTGCTTCAATAAGTAGTGAAAAAAGCATTTCTTACTCCTAAAATTCAATGGTTTTTATAAAGTATAGTTAAAAACTATAAATATTTTAAGTTTTTTATTGTAAAATACGCTTTATTTTAATTTTTATCAAGGAGATATATAAATGGCAACATTTGATGATGTAAAAGCAGTGGTAGTAGAGCAATTGAGTATTGATGCAGATGCTGTTAAAATGGAATCAAAAATTATTGAAGATTTAGGTGCGGATTCTTTGGATGTTGTAGAGCTTATTATGGCATTAGAAGAAAAATTCGAAGTAGAAATCCCAGATAGTGATGCTGAAAAACTAATTAAAATTGAGGATGTTGTAAATTATATCGAAAATCTTAAAAAATAATTTAAAAAAATTCACTTTACAAGGAGCTTGTTCTTGAAAAGAGTTGTAGTAACAGGTATTGGTATGATCAATGCCTTGGGTTTAGATAAAGAAAGTTCTTTTAAGGCGATTTGTGAAGGTAAGAGTGGTGTGAAAAAAATCACTCTTTTTGATACTACAGACTTTCCGGTTCAAATTGCAGCAGAAATTGAAAATTTCGATCCTCTAGAAGTAGTTGACGGTAAAGAGGTTAAAAAAATTGATCGTTTTATTCAATTGGGCATTAAAGCTGCTCGCGAAGCAATGCAAGATGCTAATTTTGATCAAAATTTAGATAAAGAAGAATTTGGCATTGTTTCGGCTTCTGGTATTGGAGGTTTGCCTAACATAGAAAAAAATTCCATTATTTGTTCCGAGCGAGGTCCGCGTAAAATTTCCCCTTTTTTCATACCTTCAGCACTTGTAAATATGTTAGGAGGTTTGATTTCTATAGAGCATGGACTTAAAGGGCCAAATATTTCTTGTGTTACAGCTTGTGCAGCAGGAACTCATGCTATAGGAGAAGCTTATAAAAGTATAGCTTTGGGGAATGCTAAAAAGATGTTAGTCATAGGTGCAGAAGCTGCGATTTGTCCTGTGGGTATAGGTGGTTTTGCTTCAATGAAAGCTTTATCAACTAGAAATGAAGATCCACAGCATGCTTCAAGACCATTTGACAAAGAAAGAGATGGTTTTGTCATGGGAGAAGGTGCTGGAGCTTTAGTTTTTGAGGAATATGAAGAGGCTAAAAAACGCGGTGCTACGATTTATGCTGAATTAATTGGATTTGGAGAAAGTGCAGATGCGCATCATATTACTTCACCAACTTTAGATGGGCCTTTAAGAGCTATGAAAAAAGCTTTAAATATGGCAGGGAATCCAAAGGTAGATTATATCAATGCACATGGAACTTCAACCCCTGTAAATGACAAAAATGAAACAGCAGCAATTAAAGAGCTTTTTGGCAATAATATCCCGCCTATAAGTTCCACCAAAGGACAAACAGGTCATTGCTTGGGTGCTGCAGGTGCAATTGAAGCAGTTGTTAGTGTTATGGCTTTAAGAGATGGGGTAGTTCCACCTACAATCAATCAGCTTGTAAAAGATGATGAATGTGATCTTGATTATATTCCAAATATATCAAGAAAAGTAGATTTAAAAGTGGTGATGAGTAATTCTTTTGGTTTTGGTGGCACAAATGGCTGTGTTGTATTTAAAAAAGTAGATTAATATGGCTTCTTATTTAGATTTTGAAAAAAATATTCAGCAAATTGATGAGGATATCATCAATGCTCAAATTAAGGGTGATACAGAGGCTGTTGCTATACTTAAAAAAAATCTTGAAAAAGAAATTTCTAAAACCTATAAAAATTTAAGCGATTTTGGACGCTTGCAACTTGCTCGTCATCCAGATCGCCCTTATGCACTTGATTATATAGATCTAATTTTAAATGATGCCTATGAAATTCATGGAGATCGTGCTTTTAGAGATGATCCTGCTATTGTTTGTTTTATGGGATATTTAGGAGAAAAGAAACTTATAGTTATAGGAGAGCAAAAAGGGCGCGGCACAAAAGAGAAAATTGCTAGAAATTTTGGTATGCCTCATCCTGAAGGTTATAGAAAAGCTTTAAGAGTGGCAAGACTTGCAGAGAAATTTCAAATTCCTATTTTGTTTTTGATAGACACTCCAGGGGCTTATCCAGGTTTGGGTGCAGAAGAGCGCGGTCAAAGTGAGGCGATTGCTACAAATTTGTATGAACTCAGTGATTTAAAAACTCCTACTATAGCTGTAGTTATAGGAGAAGGAGGAAGTGGTGGAGCTTTGGCTATAGGCGTGGCGGATAAGCTTGCTATGATGAAAAATTCAGTTTTTTCTGTCATTTCTCCTGAAGGTTGTGCAGCTATACTTTGGAATGACCCTTCTAAAAGTGAAGCAGCAACAAAAGCCATGAAAGTGACTGCAGATGATTTAAAAAGTCAAGGCTTGATCGATGATGTGATTGAAGAGCCTATTAATGGAGCCCATCGCAATAAAGAAGCTGCTGCTGTTGCGATAGCTGATTATGTTAAAAAAGCTTTGGATGAATTAGAAAAAATAGATCCACGAGAACTGGTTTCAAATCGTATGCAAAAAATTCTTCAACTTGGAGCTTTTAGCGAAAGCTAAAAACTCTACCCCATAAAAATATTCTTTAAAATTTTCAAATTAATCCAAAAAACTCAATTTTTAATAATAAACAAAATTCATAGAAGAAAATATCAATAAAATTCCGAGTAAAGAGTGAGATATTTAATACTTGTGTATTACAAATAAAATAATACAGAAGCGCACAAAAGAAGTATTTATCTTTTTTAGTGGATAAAAATAATTTAATAAATGAGTAATATTGTAACAAAAATTTATCAATATTTAAAATATCACTTTTATATTAAAAGTATATAAAAGTGAAATACTTACTTTTTTTAAATTTGAAAAATTAAGTAACAATTTTTTAGATTATGAGAATATTAGTAACATTATTAAATAAAATTTTTATTTATCAAAGATTTATTGATAAATTTAAGTATTTTTTATTGGAAGTTAGTGGAAAATTATTTTAAAATTACTCAAAAATAAGGAGTTAACTGATGGATATTATTAATATTATTATTTTATTTTCCCTCATAATATCAATTGCTTTGGGCTATGTTTTTAAAGCGAATATTGGAGTCTTCGCAATGCTTTCAGCCTTTATTGGAGCATACCTTTATGGTATAACACCAGAAAAAGTGATTAATCTTTGGAATGGAAGTTTAAGTTTGTTTTTTATACTTCTTTCAATTACTTATTTTTATGGTTTTGCGATTGCAAATGGTACGCTAAACAATCTCGCGTTAAAAGCTGTGTATTCTGTTAGGAATAGACCTTGGAGTATTCCTATTGCACTTTATATTACAGTTATGGTATTTGTAGGAATTGGACCAGGACATTATGCAGGCTTTGCTTTTATGAGTCCTTTGGTTCTTTATATTGCTAGCAAAATCAAAATGAATAAGATTTTAGCAGCTATTATTATTTATTCTGGTTCCTGTGCAGGTGGATTTAATCCCTTTACCCTTGGTGGCAGAGTAACTTTTGATCTTATCGAAAAACTTGGTTATTCAGCAGAAGCTTCTGCAATAATGCAATTAAATTTAGGTAAAAATATGTTTATTGCACATACTTTGATTTTTATAATCGGATATTTTTTGCTAAAAGGTTATAAGGTGAAAATTACTTCGCAAATTACAAAACCAAAAAGACTCAATGCTGCACAATGGAAGACGATTTTTATTGTGTGTTTTGTTTTTGCGGTTATTATGATCCCATCTTTTTTCCTTGCTTTAAATCCTCATGATGAAACACTAAAAAAAGTAACTTCCATTTTTAACCCTGTTTTTGTTTCATTTCTTGGAATCGTTTTGGCAGTAATATTTGGAATTGGTAGTGAAAAAGAAGCATTTAAGAATGTGCCTTGGGATTTGATTTTCATGATTGGATCACTTTCTATGCTTATTGAGCTCAGTAAAACAACGGGTATAATGGAAAATATCGCAACATTTATGAGTGCGCACGGTTCAAGTAGTAGTAATTGGCTTTATTATTTGCTTGGAATTTTATCTTCTTGTATGAGTGCGTTTGCCTCAAGTATGGGGGTAGTTATGCCGACATTTTTCTCTATCGTACCATCAATCAAAGCGCTTGAGCCATCACTTGCATTTTCTATAATTGCTGTATTTGCAACATTTACTGGATATTCAAGTTTTTCAACAGGTGGAGCTTTGGTTTTGGCTGGTGCACAAGATGAAAATGAAAAACGCTATCTTTTTATAAGATTGATAATATTGCCTTTAATTTTGGTAGTATTTGGTTTTGTATTATTATTTTTAGGTATTTTAAATTAAGGAGAAAAAAATGAGTTATGAAAATTTTATTGGAAAACAAGAAAAATTTACAGAAAACATCAATGAAAAACAGGTGCAAAAAATTGTTGCAACACTACAATCTAAGCAATTAAAAAATGGTGATGCTCTTCCATATCTTTGGCAATGGTGCTTTTTTAACGAAGCACTCACTCCGGATAAATTAGGTAGAGATGGCCATCCTAAATTAGGACTAGACAAAAACAGCTTTTTGCCAAGTTTTGGTGAGGTCAATCGTATGTGGGCAGGGGGTAGATTTAACTTTATTGCTCCTTTGATTATTGGAGAAGATGCAACAAAAATCACCACAATAAAAAAGATTCAAGAAAAACAAGGAAAAAGCGGAAAGCTTACTTTTGTTACCTTAGAGCACTGCTATTATCAAAAAGAACAGTTAAAAATCGAAGAAGAACAAGATATTGTTTACAAACAACCAGCACCTCCAAAACTTACGAGTGATGTAGTTGCTATGAATGCAGATTATTCTGAAAAAATGCAACCTGATTCCACGCTTTTGTTTCGCTATTCCGCTTTAACCTTTAATGGCCATAAGATCCACTATGATTTTCCTTATGCAACGCAAGTTGAGGGTTATCATGGTTTAGTTATACATGGTCCTTTATTGGCAACTTATATGATTAATTGTTTTGTAAAAAACCATCCTGATAAACAAATTATTAATTATAGTTATAGAGGCATGCATGCGCTTTGTGTTCCTGATAGTTTTGCTGTGGAGTCAAAAATTATTGACAACAATACTGCTGAAGTATGGATGAATAAAAATGGATTTGTGGCACATTCTGGCACTATTCATTTTAAATAAAAAGGAGAAGAGATGTTACCTTTGGAAGGAAAACTAGTTTTAAGCATAGAACAAGCAATAGCAGCACCTTTTTGTACAAGGCAATTGGCAGATTTGGGAGCTAGAGTTATTAAAATCGAAAGACCTGAAGTGGGAGATTTAGCAAGAGGATATGATAAAAGAGTGGATGGCATAGCTAGTCATTTTGTATGGGTAAATCGTAGCAAAGAAAGTTTGGCTATTGATTTAAAAGATCCTGATGGGCTTGAATTTATCAAGACGATTTTACCAAAAGTAGATATTTTTGTACAAAATTTAGCATTTGGGGCATCTAAAAGATTGGGATTAGATTATGAAAATCTAAAAAAATATAACCCAAAGATTATAGTTTGCGATATTTCTGGATATGGCGAAGGTGGAAATTATGGGCATAAAAAGGCTTATGATCTTTTGATACAATCAGAAAGCGGCTTAGTTTCTATAACGGGTACGCAAGATGAATGTGTAAAAGTTCCAATTAGTATCGCAGATATTTCAGCAGGAATGTATGCTTATAGCGGTATTTTACAGGCATTATTATACTTAGAAAAAACGGGAAAGGGTTCTAGGGTAGAAATTTCCATGCTAGAATGTATGGCTGAATGGATGAATTATCCTCTTTATTACACCTATAAAAATGCGACTCCTCCAGAGAGAAAAGGTGCATTTCATGCAAGCATTACTCCATATGGGCCTTATAAGGCAAAAGATGGAGTTGTAATGTTTGGCTTGCAAAATCCAAGAGAATGGGAAAGTTTTTGTAAAATTGTATTGCAAGATGAATCATTGATCGAGCATGAAGATTTTAAAAATAATACATTAAGAACCAAAAATGCATCAAAAGTAAAAGAAATAATCGAAGATGCTTTCAAAAACCTTAGTGCAAAAGAAGTTGTAGATCGTCTTGATGAAGCAAAAATTGCAAATGGAAATGTTAACGAACTTAATCAAGTATGGGAGCATCCACAACTAAAAGCTAGAAATCGTTGGAGGGAAGTTGATAGTGAAGTTGGAAAAATTCCTGCACTTTTGCCACCTGCGACAAATAACAATTATGAAGCTAGAATGGATAAAATCCCAGCTCTTGGAGAACATACAGAATCAATTCTTAAAGAATTTGGCTTTTCTGATAAGATAAATTTATTCAAAGAAAAAAAGATTATCTAAGGATTTTATATGAAAGCCAAAAGTTTTTTATTTGTTCCATCAATTTTTCCAGAAAGATTTACAAAAGCTTTGCAAAGTGGTGCCAGTCAAATTATTATTGATTTAGAGGATTCTGTTGAAGTGGCAAAAAAAGAAGTTGGAAGAAAAAATATTGTAGATTTTTCAAGCCAATGTGCTAAAAATAATGATAAATTTCTTATAAGAATCAATGAAACAAAAAGCAAGGAATTTCAAAAAGATTTGTCTTTAATTTCAACTATTAAAGAATCTAACGGCATTATTGGCGTTGTATTGCCAAAAGCGCAAAGTTATGAGGATATAGATATACTTAGCAAATTTGAACTTCCTATAATACCTATTATTGAAAGTGCGTTAGGAGTGGAAAATTTAGATGATATTGCTAGGCATCCGAGTGTTTTAGCATTAAGTTTTGGAAGTTTAGATATGACTTTGGATTTAAATTTGCAAGAGGGTGAGGGTAAGAATTTTATTTTAAATAGCATTAGAACACAGATTGTTCTAAAAAGCACAAAATACAATCTTTTATCGCCAATAAATGGAGTTTATCCTGATATAAAAAATATTGATGGATTAAAAGAGGATTTAATATTTGCAAAATCAATGGGGTTTGGGGGGTCTTTGTGCATTCATCCAAACCAAGTTACACCAATTAATGAAGTTTTTAGCCCATCGGCCAAGCAAATTGCATGGGCAAAAGAAATTTTATCACTTAGGCAAAATAGCAATGATATTATTTTTAACTACAATGGAATGATGGTGGATCTACCCGTTATCAAAAAAGCAGAACAAATTCTGTTGGATAGCAATTCAAATCTCTCATAAGGAGATTTGAATAAATTATTTGTGGATAAATATAATACTTTTTTTAAGATATTTTTATCCTCTTACTTGTCTTTTAAAATAACTTATAATATTTCTAAAAAGCTATGTTTTGTGCAAATTTTAAGCTTTAAAATTGTTTTTATAATTATTATCAAAGTTAAGTAAGTTTAAAGTCGTTTTTATTTATACTTCAAAATTGATTTTAACTATCATAATAGCCTAATACAAGAAAGGAAAAAGGATAATGAATGCTAAAAAGCTTAAATTAAGCATTTTATGTTTTTGTTTGATGGGATTAGGTGAAATCAAAGCAGAAGAACAATACCAACTTGATGATGTGGTAGTGAGTGCAAGTGGTTTTGAGCAAGACTTAGTGGATGCGCCTGCTAGTATTTCTGTTATTACCAAGGAAGAACTTAGTAAAAACCCATTAAGGATATAGGAGAGGCAATTTCAGATATTCCAGGTGTTGATGTTACTATGAATAAAACCGGTACTTATGATTTTAGCATACGAGGTTTTGGGAGTTCTTATACTTTGGTTTTGATTGACGGAAAGCGTCAAAGTGTTGCTAATGGTTTTTATGATAATGGTTTTAGTGGCAGTGAGTCGGGATATCTGTCACCTTTGTCTATGATAGAGCGTATTGAGGTTATACGTGGTCCAGCTTCTACACTTTATGGCAGTGATGCTGTAGGCGGTGTGATAAATATTATCACTAAGAAAAATCCTGATAAAATCGAAGCAAATATAGAATTTAATACTCTTTTACAAGCACTCTAATCACTATGGTAATGCTGGAGGATTTAATGCTTATGTAGCAACTCCTTTGATTGAAGATATATTATCAATTTCTGCAAGGTTGAAGCATTATGATAAGGCAGCTTCTGATTTAAAATGGCCTACACCGGTTTGGAATAATAACAATCAAAGACCTGATAATTACCAAATTGCTAGTCATAGTCCAGGTGCTTTTACTAGTTTAGGTTTTGGTTCTAGGCTTAATTGGACAGTAGATGATAAAAATAATATATATTTTGATATAGAGCGATATATTAATGAAATTTCAGTGAATTCTACAAGTAGTAGGGCTATTAAAAGTGAAAGACAACTTTTTAAGGATAATATTGTTTTAAATCATGATGGTAACTATGATTTTGGTTCAACTAACTCATATTTACAATATGGTAGCACTAAGGATAAGGAGTTGCATAGCCAAATTTGGGTAGGAGAAGGCAAGGTTGTTTTACCTTGGAATTTAGGTCAATACGGTAATTTAGTAAATATCTTTGGTGCAAGGATTGATTATGAGATGTTAAAAAATGATCAAGCAAGCGCAGGTAGTCAAATAAGAGGTAAAAATCTTGATCAAACCACGGTTGCGCTTTATGGGGAAAATGAGTATTTTATAACAGATGATTTGATTTTTACTACAGGTTTGCGTTATATTTATAGCGATTTGTTTGATTCTGAATTTACGCCTAGGGTTTATTTGGTTTATCACTTAAATGATAATATAGCCTTGAAAGGAGGTGTTTCAAAAGGCTATAAAACTCCTGTTGCTAAGGAGTTGACAAATGGATATTATAATTATGCCAATGGTAATGCTTATTTTGGAAACCCTGACTTAAAACCAGAGGAAAGTATAAATTATGAATTGGGCGTTGATTTTAGGATATTTGATTTTGCACATTATTCTATCACAGGATTTATTACTGATTTTACAAATCAAATCAGTAGTGAAGATTTAACAGGTACGCAAAATGGTATTAGTTGTAGCAATGGCACTGTTTGTACGCGTCCTATTAATCTTGGAAAAACACAGACTAAAGGTATAGAATTTGCATTAATACCAAAACTTACAATGGTTTTAGTCTAAATTCAAGTTATACTTTTATGGATAATCGCTACAAAGATGGTCAAAAAAATTGGTTTGGTGGAGATAGAATAGAAAATTTACCAAGACATATAGCAATGTTAAAATTAAACTATGAGCGAGGTAAATTTAGTTCCTATATAAAAACACGAGCAAGACTTGATACTATAGCTAAAGCAAAAGGTGGCGGTAATGGTAGTCTGCCATGGCAAAAATATAAGCCTTTTTATATAGTAGATTTAGGGATAAATTATAAAATCAATAAGCAATCTAGCTTAAGTTTTGCAGTGCAAAATCTTTTTGATAAAAATTTCTTCGATCCGCAAGTTACTAAATGGGATGGGGCTAATCCTGCTGGATATGCAAATCGTTATTAAGACTATACAGAAGGAAGGAGTTTTTGGTTGAGTTATAAATATGATTTTTAAATTAAAAAAAAGAGTGTCTTAACTTAAAACAAGTAAAAACAAAGTATAATGAAGAAAAAATAAAGGCTTTGTTTTATGATATTTAAAAATTTAAAAGAGCTTCCTTTTTGTGAGTCTAATTATATCAAACCCAAAAGATTTAGTTATGAGAGCAATGGAAAGCTTTGTACTTGGGATTTTATAGAATCCAAAGATAGCGTTTCAATTCTTTTATATCATAAAGAATTGAAAAGCTTTATTTTTGTTCGTCAATTTCGCATACCGCTTTGGTATCATCAAAAGCAAGATAAAAACTATCATAAAGATGAAAATATGGGCTATACCATAGAACTTTGTTCAGGGCTTGTAGATAAAGATTTACCCTTAGAGCAAATAGCCAAAGAAGAATGCATCGAAGAATTAGGCTATGCCCCTAAAGAATTTGAAAAAGTAGGCGACTTTTATACAGGTTTTGGTTCGGGGGTTAGTAAGCAAAGTTTTTATTTTGCAATTGTAGATGAGAATGACAAAATTTGTGATGGTGGCGGGGTTGATGACGAGCAAATAGAGGCTGTTTTTGTAAAGATCAATGAATATGAAGAATTTTCTAAAAAGATAATCCATACACCTTTGCTTGATTTTGCTTATTTGTGGTTTTTAAAAGAAAAGAAAGAACTTTGCCTTAAATAAATAAGGCAAAGAATTTTGGATTAATTTGCTTCATTAAGCATTTCTTTAAATACATCAAATAAATGCAAAGACGCATTTTCAGCATTCTCACATTTTTTGATAATTGCATCTTGAGTATTGCTTAAGCTTACATCTTCTGTGTTTGCAATGCGGATAGCGCTATTCATATTTTCATGTACTTTTTGATGTGGCTCATTGATTTTTATAAAGCTTTTGCTATCGCCAAATCTTTCTTTTCCGGTACTTGCTACCCATTTACCTAAACGACAACTTGTATGATCGGCTAATTCTTGTCCAGATTTTGCAAAAATTTCTTTATATCCATTAAGTTTAAATGCTATATGATCAAGTTTTGCCAAAGATACAAATGCTTCTGAGGCAATACCTACAGCATTCGAATTTGTAGAGTGTGCTTCGTTGACTAAGTGGGTAAATTTTTCTGAAAAACTCATAATGTGTGCGTTAGAATTAATAGAAATTTTTTCCACTTGCTCACTTTGAGTATACATTTCATTTGCATTTTGTTTTAGAAGATTAATATTCATTTCTACTTCTGTTGTAGCTTTTTGAGTTTTTTCAGCTAACTTTCTAACTTCATCCGCAACAACAGCAAAACCCCTACCATGTTCTCCTGCTCTAGCAGCCTCTATAGCAGCATTTAATGCTAAAAGATTGGTTTGATCGGATACATCTTTAATAAGGTTAATTACATTTGTAATCTCATCAACACTACGATGTAAAGTTCCTGCAACATCGCGTGTTTTATTAGCTGATTCTGTGATATCACCCAAAGAAGCGTTTATAGAATTGGCTATATGGTTTAATTCATCCATTTCAGCTAGTGAAGTTTTGGAATAATTAGAAATAATTTCAGCTTTATTAACATTTTCAAGCATATCGCTTTGGACTATGGTAATATTTTTTAAGACACCGCCTAATAATACATTTAAAAGATCGGTTTTTAACTTTGACTCTAAAGCTTCTTGCTCTAAGAGTGAAATTTTATCTTTTAACTCTAAATTTTCAGCCTTGATTTTCTCAAGCTGCTGGGTAAGATTTTGGTTTTCATTCTTGATATCTTGAAGCTCTGTATGATTTATTTTACTTCCAAACATATTTTTTTACCCTATTTTTTATAGTTTGCTAGATATTGGTTTAACTGATCTTTAATATGTAATTTTTCTTTTTTAAGATTTGAAATTTCAATATCACTTAATAAATTTCTTCCTTCTTCTGCATCTTTAATTTGATCGTCAAGTTCATTATGGCGCTCAAATAATTTATCAAAATGCGCATCTTTTCCTTTTAACTCTGACATAAGTTCACGATATTCATGTAACATAAAATTCTCCTTAAAAATTGATACAATTTAAAAAATATTAAACGATATGTTACATTGTAACTAATTAAATGATATTTTTGGCTTAAAAAATGCTAAATAATTCAATAAATCTTAAATATGTTACAAATTAGCGATTTGTTAAATTAAATAATTATAATGAAGATTTCTAAGTCATTGAGGACGAATCCTCAAGAGTTTATTTAGAGTTTTGTTTTTTTAAAGTTCTTAAAGTAGAGGCAGCAATTCTCATTTTTCTTGTAGTGCCATCTTCTAGGGTTACACGAACTGTTCTAAGATTAGGTAAAAAGCGTCTTTTTGTTTTATTGTTAGCATGGCTGACATTATTACCCACCATTGGTCCCTTACCTGTGATTTGACATATTCTTGCCATATTTGCATCCTTTGGAAATTTTAAATCAAGATTTTATCAAATTTAAGCTTAAAATATTCAAATATTTATACTATTTTTAATTTATAAATAGATAAAATGTTTTTCTTTAAAATTTTTTACTTTACGAGGCTAAGCTTATGTATGTAGCTCCGAGTTTATTATCGGCCAATTTTTTAAAACTAGAAGAAGAGATTAAGGCAATTGATGAAGCAGGAGCTGATCTTTTGCACATTGATGTTATGGACGGGCATTTTGTTCCAAATTTAACCTTTGGACCCTGTGTAATAGAAAAAATTTCAACCATTACCGAAATACCTTTAGATGTCCATTTAATGGTAAAAGATGTGGGTAAATTTGTAGATCTTTTTATCCCTATCAAGCCTAAATTTATTTCTTTTCATATAGAAAGTGAAGCCCACCCTATACGACTTTGCGAGTATATAAGAAGTCAAGGAATCCATCCTGCTATTGTTTTAAATCCACATACTCCTATAAATTCCATAAAACATATGATAGACTTTGTAGATATGGTGCTTTTAATGAGTGTTAATCCTGGCTTTGGTGGACAAAAATTTTTACCTTTAGTATATGAAAAAATCAAAGAATTAAGAAGACTGATCGATGAAAAAAATGCTAAGCTTTTTATAGAGGTCGATGGCGGGGTTAATGGTTTAAATGCAAGTGATTTAGAAGCTGCGGGAGCAGATATTTTAGTCGCTGGAAGTTATATTTTTTCTTCAAATGATTATAAAACTTCAATTTCATCTTTAAAGCTTGAATTTTGAGTTTGCAGCAAGTTGATCAGATTATTTCTATCTTAAGTAAGCAAAGTAAGCCCTATGAGTGGGTAATTAAAGAATTTAAAAAGATTGAAGAATTAAAAGATTATGAACTTGATTTAGAAACTTTTGAGCTTTTGGGTTTGGGTTTGACTTTGGATAAAAATAATATTTTTACCTTGCAAACGCGTACAAAAAAGATCAAAGAAGAAATTTTTTGCATTGTAGATATAGAAAGTACAGGCGGGATTAAAAACGGACAAATTTTAGAAATAGGTGCAGTTAAGATAAAAAATTTGCAAGAAATTGATCGTTTTAGCTCCTTAATACAGGTAAAAGAAATTCCTGAAAATATTACAGAACTTACAGGAATTGATTTAGACATGGTAAAAGATGCACCGAGTTTGACTAAGGTTTTAAATGATTTTAGACTTTTTTTAAAAGACAGTATTTTTGTCGCACATAATGTGCGTTTTGATTATGGTTTTATTTCCAAGGCTTTAAATGAGTGTGGTTTTGGAATTTTGCTTAATCGTCGTATTTGCACCATAGAATTTGCGCAATGCTGTATAGAAAGTCCAAGATATAAATTAGATGTTTTAAAAGAGCTTTTAGGGATAAAAAATGCCCACCATAGAGCTTTAAACGACGCTTTGGCTGCGGCTGAAATTTTTAAACATTGTTTTGGCAAACTCCCTTATCATATCAAAACCACTGAAGAACTTATAAATTTTACCAAGACTTCTCGCATAAAGCAAAAATAAAATATTTAAAGAGTATAATTAAAACATAAATGACGGGAGCTTGTGATACAGGCTGAGAGTAAGCTAAAAGCTTAGACCGAACCGGAACTAGATAATGCTAGCGTCGGAAAGATTTATACTTTCTACAATTTACTTGTACCCTCATTTATCCAAATTTTTCAAAGGATAAATATGAAAACTCAAATGCTTTATGCTAAAGAAGGTATTTTTACCAAAGAAATGGAGATTGTTGCTCAAAAAGAAGAGGTAAGCAAAGATTTTTTGCTTGAAAATATAGCTTGTGGCAAGATTATTATCCCAGCTAATATCAATCACAAAAGCCTTGATCCAAATGGTATAGGACTTGGACTGCGTACTAAGGTTAATGTAAATTTAGGAGTTTCAAATGATTGCGTTGATTATAGCGAGGAAATGAAAAAAGTAGAGCTTGCTCATAAATTTGGAATCGAAGCCATTATGGATTTAAGCAATTATGGCAAAACAAGTCGTTTTAGAGATGAACTTATCGCGGTTTCAAAAGCTATGATAGGAACAGTTCCAGTTTATGATGCGGTAGGATTTTTAGAAAAAGATCTAAAACAAATCAGTGCTAAAGATTTTTTAGATGTGGTTTATCACCATGCAAAAAGTGGAGTTGATTTTATGACTATACATGCGGGTATAAATTCGCGTGCAGCTAGAGTTTTTAAGGAAAGCAAAAGACTTACCAATATAGTTTCTAGGGGAGGATCGGTGCTTTATGCTTGGATGGCTATGAAAGAAGCTGAAAATCCTTTTTTTGAATATTATGATGATTTGCTTGAAATTTGTTTAAAATATGATGTAACCCTATCTTTAGGCGATGCTTTGCGTCCAGGATCTACACATGATGCAAGTGATGCAGCACAAATTGCCGAGCTTATCGAATTATCTTTGCTCACTCAAAGAGCATGGGAAGCAGGAGTTCAAGTGATGATAGAAGGACCTGGACATATGGCAATTAATGAGATAGAAGCTAATATGCAAATTGAAAAACGCATTTGCAAGGGCGCTCCTTTTTATGTTTTAGGGCCTTTAGTTACGGATATTGGTGCTGGATATGATCATATAAGTGGAGCTATTGGTGGTGCTGTGGCTGCTGCTGCGGGCGCTGATATACTTTGTTATGTAACTCCTGCAGAGCATTTAAGATTGCCTGATTTAAATGATGTTAGAGATGGTATAGTGGCCACTAAGATTGCAGCTCATGCAGGGGATTTAGCCAAACTTCCAAAAGAAAGAAAAAGAGATGATGAAATGAGTAAGGCAAGACAGGATATTGACTGGGAGAAAATGTTTAAGCTTGCTATTGACGGTGAAAAAGCTAAAAAAATGTTTAACGAAAGGCGCCCTGATGATTTAAATTCTTGCTCTATGTGTGGAAAAATGTGCGCTATGAATACTATGAATCAGGTTTTAAAAGGTGAAAATGTAAGTTTAGTTTGAGTAAATTTGCACATTAAGATTTACCATTATCCCGTGATCACTAGCCTTTAAAGTCATGGGATAATCAATCTTTATAAGATTGTTATATTGAGCTAAGGCATCTATGAAATCATATAAGCGTCTAGGATTATTAATCAATGCTCGGATGTTGATTCTATGGGTAAGATATTTTTCTTTTTTATCTAGTTTAAGTTCTGTTATTTGGATATTTTCAAAGTATTTTTCTAAAAAATTTTGAAAGTGCGTGAGATTGAATTGTTGTTCAAATTGCTCTAGACTTTTATTATTTTCTGTTCTTAAGGCGCTTATTTTATTTTCACTAGCATCTAGCTTAGCTTTTGCTGCATTAAATATAGCTGCTTGCGAATTTTTTCTTAAATGGGTTTGTTTGTAATCTTTCAGCGCAGGCAATAATAAAAATAAAATCAAAGCAGTACATACAGTAATAAAGCTTAAAACATAAATAACAATCTTTAAAATATTTAATTCTTCAAGACTTTTATCTTTCATTGTAAAACTCCTGAATTTTGTTTACTTATGCTAATAAAGCGATACCAGCCATTGTTTAAACGATAATAAGTTGTAAAGCTTTGATCAAAAATACTTTTTAGCGGTGTTTCTAAAAGTAGGGCAAACATTTCTTTTGTTGGCGTAATTCCTATAAGTTTTAGAGAATTTTCTTCTTGTTCTACACTTTCAAGAGTGATTCCATCGGTTTTAACTATTATATCAAAAAGATTTTTTAAGCTATTTTTGAAAGCTTGATTTTGAGTGTGAAAGGTATTTGCAATTTTACTTTGTTCTAGAAGAATATCATATAATTTTCCGTTTTCTTGTGTTTTATTTTGAAATTGCAAAACTTGTTCTTTTTGTTCTTCTATAAAATTATGCGTTAATGCGATTTGAGTAAGATATAGAAAATATACCGCAAAAATAAAAACTATACCAAAACTAAAAAGCCCAAACCATATTTTGTCAAAGAGTGTAAAGATAGGTTTTTTTCTAGGTTGTATGAAGCTATAGCTTTTCACTGAAGCTCCTTTTGCATAAGTTCTATGATTGAATCTAAGGTATTGATTGGCTTAGATTCAATTTCCAGTAAAGTTTCTTCTTCTAAAAATTCAATAGCACTTTGATCAAGCTCTTTGGTGCTAAGGATTAAAGCCTTATCGATAAACACACTTGGATATTTGTCATCTTTATAAAATTTTTCAATACTTGTAACAATATGACGACAAAGTTCTATGTCATTTCCAAATTGATCCATTTCTTCAAGATCAAATTTATCTTTGCCATCCAAAAACTCTGAATCATTCTCATTATTTCCTAAAATATTATCAAATTGATCAAGAGCATTAAGCTTATCTTCTAGGGTTTCATTAAAATTATCAAGCGTTACTTCGGTATCATTTAATGTATCTTCGCCTAAGTTGTCTAAATTCTCTTCTTGATGTCCAAATTCTAGATCCAATTCTTCTTCAAAGAAAATGATATCTCCATATAAAATTTCAATACCTCGGCAAATTATAAGAGTTAGAATATGCTCATGCTTATAGGCGTAAAGAGTTGTTTTATCGCTGTTTGGTTTTTCTTTTAAAATATTATGATAAAGTATAGCAAAAGGAGAGTATAAAAAATCTAAACCACCATAATCTTCAAACCATTCATTAAAGTATTCTATGTGTTCTGTTGCTGTGTATATCAAAGCATTATTTAAAGCGATGGATTTTAAACTCATTTTACCTACATTAAAACGCTCAAAATCCTCGTCGTTTTTACTAGGAATCAAACCTTGCTCTTTGACATTTAAAAATAATGCTGTGTGATAAAATAAAAATTTGCTATTGAGTGTTTTTACATATTCTAATAATTTTTCACTCTTATCAAAGGTTTTTTCATTACTACTTATAAGTTTGTGATTTTTATATATAGAAGTTTTAAGGATGTTTTTTTTATCTTCTAAAATAATACTTGTGAAAAGTTGTGGTAATATTTTTTTAAGTAAAAATAACATTTTATTCCTTAAAATTTATCCATTTGTTCAATTTTTTTAAAATGTTCAAGTAAAAAAAATTTAGCTTGATCTTTATCTAAACTTGAAATATCCAAGGGTTCGCTAAGCCTATAGACTAAATGAGTAAAAGGCTTAGGTAAAATCATTTTATCCCAACTTTTAAATTCCCAAAAATTTCTTGCCTCATAGTTTAAAATTCTTATTTTAACATTTTTTTTCTGTGCAAGCAATACCGCTCCATCTGAAATGCTATGATAAGGTCCGCGTGGCCCATCAGGAGTAATGACTACATCATGATTTTCATCTAAAATTTTAAAAGCACTTCGAAGAGCTGTACTAGCTCCTTTTGAAGTGCTTCCACGCACGGTATCTAATCCAAACAATTTGATAATTCTAGCAATTTGCTCCCCATCTCTATGATGAGAGATCATAACATAAGCTTTTTTTCCTTTTTTGCCAAAATGCCTAAATGCGAAAGGCATAAGGGCAAGACGCCCATGCCAAAAAAGTATCACATTAGAAATTTGATCAACTTTATCACCTTTGTAGGTTTTTTTACAAGTAAGAAAAATCAACCATTGTAGAATGAAAACTAAGCGTGCTATAAAAGCTATTTTAAATGATTTCCCCATATAAAACCATACGCTTTGCATTAGTAATTTTTACTTCTTTAAAAGTTCCTAAGAGCTCTTCGCTGCCTTCAACTTGCACTAGAAAATTATTATCTGTTCTACCCGCGATAGCATTGCCTGCTCTTAATTCTTCAAAAAGAACTTTAAAAGTTTTATTTTCTTGTTTTTTAACAATATCGTCTAAAATTTCATTATGACGAGCCTGTAGAGTACTAAGTCGATTTGAGGCTATCTCTTCATCGATTTGATTTGGCATGGTAGCAGCTTTGGTTAAAGGGCGTTTAGAGTATTTAAAAGAAAACATTTGTTCAAAGCGTACTTTTTCTAAAACTTCCATGGTTTCTTCAAAGTCTTTATCGCTTTCTCCTGGAAATGCAACAATAATATCTGTGGATATGCTAACATTTGGGCAAAGTTCTCTTAATTTTAATGCTCTATCTAGATACCATTCTTTGGTGTAACCACGCTTCATAGCTTTTAAAATTTGACTTGAGCCACTTTGCAAAGGCATATGCATTGATTTACAAACTTTTGGATTTTTGGCAAATACTTCTAAAAATTTATCGTCCATATGTAGAGGATGAGGACTTGTAAAACGGATGCGCTCTAATCCTTCTATGGTGCTAAGTTCTTCTAAAAGATCTGAAAAATCCATTTTTTTGTGTTCATTTCTAAATCTTTTACCATAATTATTGACATTTTGTCCTAATAGGAAAATTTCCTTAGCTCCTTTATCTACTGCTTTTTGTGCTTCTTTATAGATGATATTTAAAGGAATGGAAATTTCATCTCCCCTTGTATGGGGAACTATACAATAAGTACAATGCTTATCACAACCTATAGAGATATTAATATATGATTTATAAATGCTATTTCTAAAATCCCCAAAAGCGAATTCACTCTCATCATAATCTATATCAACGCTCATAAATTTAGGAGTGTTAACAGCTTGGGTAATTTTAGAAATATTCCTAGCTCCTAGTACAAAATCCACATAAGGAGCACGACGAAAGATTTCACTCCCTAAATGAGAAGCTGTACATCCACAAACTCCTATTTTTGCGCCTGATTTTTTAACCTTTTCAAAGCCACCCACTTCTGAAAAAAGCTTATGCACAGGCTTTTCACGCACAGAGCAGGTATTGATAAGTATCAAATCTGCTTCTTTAATATCTTCTGTTAAAGTATAATTATCTTTTTGCGTCAGTTCTGCTATCATATGTTCAGAATCTCTGACATTCATTGCACAGCCTAAGGTTTGAATAAAAAGTTTTTTCGAGCTCAAAGAATATGAACCTCATACATAAAATCATTACTATCTAAACCATATCTGATAGTTCTATGATAAACACTTAAGCCTTTTTTTTCAAAGTGTTCAACCAAGGCAATAAGATCTTTGTGTGAATTTTCTTTATCAAAATAAAAAAACTTTTGTCCTTCTTGATTTACAGCCTCTTCAATTTTAGCTAGACTAATATTTTTAGGCTCTTCATTGATTAAATTTCTTGCCAATTTTAAATCCATATTATATCCTTAGCGTCTTTTAAATCTATAATTTTATCAAATTTTACTTTTAATTAAACTTATTAAAGATATACTTTTAATCTACTTTCTTAAAAAAATCCCAAAAGAAAAGGTATCGATAATTATGGAAAGAATCGCAGACATTATAGAAAGCATTGCGAATGAGAAAAATTTAGATATAGAAAGCGTGAAAGAAAAAGTTATTATAGCTTTGATAAATACAGCAAAAAGAATTTATGGGCAAGAATATGACTTTTTTGTAGATAGAAAAAATTTAAATCTTTATCAAAAAATTACAGTTGTGGCTGATAATGACGAAAGATTGAATGAAAATAAAGAAAGTTATATTGAATTTAGCAAGGCTAAAAAAGAAGCGCCTGATGTTGAAATTGGTGATGAGCTTACCTATGAATGTTCTTTAGAAAATTTAGGAAGAACAGCTGTAAATATTTTACACAAAGAATTAGAATACCATATACAAAAACTACTTGAGCAAACCATTTTTGAAAAATATAAAAATAAAGTTGGTCAAATGGTTTTTGGAAATGTTGTGCGAATTGATAATGAGGAAAATACCTATATAGAAATCGATGAGCTAAGAGCTTTTTTACCTAGAAAAAATCGCATCAAGGGTGAAAAATTTAAAGTGGGCGATGTTGTTAAAGCTGTGATACGCTGTGTTTATACGGATAAGGGTATTAAAATGGAGCTAAGTCGCACAAGCCCTAAATTTTTAGAATGTTTACTTGAAGCAGAGGTGCCTGAAATTAAAGATGGATATGTAAGCGTAGTTAAATGCGCCAGAATTCCTGGAGAAAGAGCGAAAATTATACTTCAAGCAAATGGGGCAAATATTGATCCTGTGGGAGCTACTGTAGGTGTAAAAGGGGTTAGAATCAACGCTGTGAGTAAAGAATTGCATAATGAAAATATAGATTGTATTGAATTTAGCAATGAACCTGAAATTTTAATCGCAAGAGCTTTAGCACCTGCTATAGTGAGTTCTGTAAAAATTGAAAATGAAAAAGCAATTGTAACTTTAAACAGCGAGCAAAAGAGTAAGGCCATTGGAAAAAGCGGTATTAATATTCGTCTTGCGGGTATGCTTAGTGGATATGAAATCGAACTTAATGAAGTGAATGCTCGCACCACAAGCAATACTTTAAGTAATGAAGAAGCCTTGAAAAACTTGCAAGATTTATTTAAAATTTAATCTTTTAATTTGTGAATTTGTAAAATTCACAAATATTTCTTATCAAACCATCTCCAATAAAAAGCCACAAATATAAACACCATTCCAAGTAAAGCCGTGATTGTAGCAAGCTTAAAACCTTGTTCAAACAATAAGCCCATGAGTTGAGAAATAAGAGCGCTAAAGCTAAGATAAACCATATCTGTATAAGCAATCACTCTGCCATAGTAAGTTTTATCACAATTTTTCTGAATCATAGTATAAGTATAAGCCCAAAGGGATGAGGTACAAAATCCCGCAGCAATAAGGCCTATAAATGAAATATAAAAATTAAACTGGGTTAAAGCCCAAAGTATAATTCCTAAACCTTGACCTAAGTATAGAAAAAATACATTTTTATTGTTTGTGATTTTACTTAGAAAAATAGGACCAAAAGCTAAAGCTAAAGCCCTTATTGCATTTAAAAACCCTATAACCAAAGCAGCGGATAAAACTTCTTTGTATTCGTGTTGGGCTAATAAAGTTACTAATGTTTCATAAGCGGTAAGTCCTATAAAAGCGTGCAATATAATAAGATGAAGGATAATTTTATTTTGTAAAACATATAAAAAACCTTCTTTAATCAGAATAAAAAATTTATTTTGAATTTTTTGTTTAAAATGAGGAATATGAAGTTTGGTTAAAAATAAAATTCCAATAATTATCAGACAACAATCAAACAAAAAGGCCGCTTTAATGCCAAAGAAATTGATAAAAATTCCCGCACTTGCCATACTTGCTGTATAAGAAACCGCCCAAATTACACTATGCATCTCATTAGCAAGCTTGAGTTCTTTTGGATTTAAAATTTTAGCTAGCAAGCTCATTTCAGCTTGAAAATAAATCGAAGCCACGCAAAGTCTAACAAAAATTAAAATAAATAAAAGCCAAAGCATGCTAAGACTGGTTACAAAGATAAGGCAGAAAATAGAAACAAGTTCTATGCTAATCATACTTAACAAAAGCTTTTTGGGTTTGTTTTTTTCTACTATAACTCCATTAATAGGAGCAAGCAAAACTCCTGGTAAAAAAGCAAGCATAGCGCTTGTAGCCGTTGCCCAAGTAGGAGCGTTAAGGCTTACTAAAAGAGTAAAAACACCTGTTTGGGAAAACCAAGCGCCAAAATACACGATAAATTGTACTAAGGTTAGTATTCTAATATTTTTATTATTTTTCAATAAGTCAATATAATTCATAAGCGAAACTATAGCATAATTTATGTTTTTAAATGCTATAATAAAGCTAAAAATGGATTTAAGGAAATAACTTGAAAAGATTAGATAAAGAAGAAGCTCTTTATTTGTTAAGGAATGCAAATTTAGTAGAACTTGGAGAAATGGCTTATCAAAGAAAATTAGAACTTCATCCTGAAAAAATCACTACTTTTGTTATAGATAGAAATATTAATTATACCAATGTTTGTTGTATTGATTGTTCTTTTTGTGCTTTTTATCGCCATCATAAAGAAGATGATGCTTATATTTTAAGCTTTGAGGAGATAGGCAAGAAGATAGAGGAGCTTGAAGCTATTGGGGGTACGCAAATTCTTTTTCAAGGCGGGGTGCACCCAAAATTAAAAATAGAATGGTATGAAGAATTAGTTTCTTGGATAAAAGAACATTATCCAAATATCACTGTACATGGTTTTTCAGCGGTTGAGATCGCTTATATCGCAAAGGCATCTAAAATTTCAATTTCTGAAGTTTTACAAAGACTTCAAGCTAAGGGCTTATTTTCTATACCTGGAGCAGGTGCTGAGGTGCTAAGCGATAGGGTGCGTGATATTATCGCACCTAATAAATGCGATACTGCTACTTGGCTAGAAGTACATAGAAGAGCGCATGAAATCGGCATGAAAAGCACTGCTACTATGATGTTTGGAACGGTTGAAAGTGATGAGGAGATTATAGATCACTTCGAGCATTTGAGAAAATTGCAAGATGAAACAGGAGGATTTAGGGCCTTTATTTTATGGAGTTTTCAAAGTGAAAATACAGCATTAATCCAAAAACATCCTGAAATCATGAAGCAAAGTTCAAACAAATATTTAAGACTTTTAGCTTTGGCTAGACTTTATTTGGATAATTTTAAAAATTTACAAAGTTCTTGGGTAACACAAGGTTCATTGATCGGGCAACTTGCTTTAAAATTTGGGGCCAATGATTTAGGCTCAACCATGATGGAAGAAAATGTTGTAAGCGCTGCAGGAGCAAGTTATAGAATGAATCAAGATGAGATGATAAGACTGATTAAAAGTTTAGGCGAAAATCCAGCTAAGCGTAATACAGCTTATGAAATTTTAGAAAGGTTTTAATGCAGAATTTAGAAGTTAGTGGAGTAAAAATTCCTTTTATTTTTGAAGAAAATAACGATTTTCCTATTGTTATCTTAAAGCTTGTTTTTAGAAACTGTGGAAGAAGTTATGATGAAATAGCAGGACTTGCAAAGATGTTTGCAAGAATTTTAAATGAGGGTGTAGATGATAGCTTTTTTAAAGAATTGGAATTTAAAGCTGTAAATTTGGAAGCAAGTAGTGGTTTTGAAAGTTTGGAAATCAATCTTTCTTGCTTAGAAGAAAATTTTGAATTCGCTTTAAAACACTTAGAAAATTTACTTTTAAATCCTAGATTTGAAGAAAAAATTTTAGAAAAACTAAAAATTAATGCCCTAGGTGAGCTTGCTAGTAAAAATAGTGATTTTGATTATTTAGCAAAAAATTTGCTCAATAGCGAAATTTTTGGATGCAAAGAATTTCAAAGTCCAAATGATGGCGATGAGAAAAGTATTAAACAAGTTTCTTTAAGTGACTTGGAGAGTTTTTATAAGAAAAATATTAATTTAAGCAATCTTGTAGTGATTTTAGGCGGGAATTTAAGTCAAGAAAAGGCTAAAGGCTTATTAAATAAATTAATAGCAAAACTTCAAAAAGGCAGTCAAAATTCACAAAAAACTTATGAAATCAACTCAAAAAATAAAGACATAATCCAAATCAGAAAAGAAAGCGAACAAGCCTATATTTACTTTGCTGCACCCTTTTTTACAAAATTTAATGATAAGGATTTTTATCTTGCAAAAATCGCACTATTTATTTTAGGTCAAGGCGGTTTTGGATCAAGGATAATGGAAGAAATTCGTGTTAAAAGAGGGCTTGCGTATTCTGCTTATGCTATGCTTGATATGAATGCATCTTTTACTAGAGTTTTTGGTTATTTGCAAACTAAAAATGAAAGTGCTAAAGAAGCTAAAAAGATAGTTAAAGAAGTATTTAGAGATTTTGTAAAAGAAGGAGTGAGTCAAAATGAGCTTGTGCAGGCTAAAAATTTTCTCATAGGTTCAACTCCTTTGCGTTATGAAAGTCTTAGTAGGCGTTTGTCGATAAGTTTTAATGAGTATTATCAGGGATTGCCAAAAGGATATTATAAAGAAGAATTAAAGCTCATAGAAAAAGTAGAACTTCAAGAGCTAAATGCTTATATTCAAAAACATAATGAAATTTTAGATTTAAATTTTGCAAGTATTGCAAATGAAAATTAAAGAAAATGATTTTGATTTTTTTAAAAAATTAAAAATTAAAAGCGCGATTGATTTAGCGCTTATCTTACCTAAAAAAATCGAAAATTTAAGTCCAAGCAAAACACCTAAAGAAAATGAGCTATGCACTCAAAAAATAATCATTAAAAGCATTCATTCAAAAAAAGGTCAGCTCTTTGGTTTGGGATTTTGTAAAGAATGGAGTCAAGACATTTCCTTTGTATTTTTTCATCCTAGGGCCTGGCACTTTGGAATTTGTAAAATAGGCAAAGAACTTATTTTAAATGCAAAACTTACGCGTTTTGGCCATGTTTGGCAATTTAACAATCCTAAAATTTTAACTTCTTTTGCAGGTTTTGCTCCAAAATATCAAATTCAAGGTTTACAAGATAAAAAAATTTCTGAATTTATACACAAATATCTTAATTATGAAAATTTAAAAGAAAGTGGGATTGAGGATAAATATATCCATTTTCTTTTAAATTTACACACTTATGATGAAAAAAGTTTTTTGATGTTTGAGAATTTGGAGCGCTTTGAGAAAGATTTAAAATATATTGAAATTTACAATTTTTTAAAACGCTTGAAGGCTAAAAAAAGTCACTTTAAAGCTTATGAAATTGAAATTTTCAATATAGCCAATTGGCTAAAAAATTTACCCTTTTCACCCACTCGTGATCAATTAAATGCTTTAAAGGATATAGAGCAAGATTTGGGCTCTAAAGAAGCTAAAAGACGGGTGATTATGGGGGATGTAGGCTGTGGCAAGACTTTGGTTTTGTTGGGTGCTGCTTTGATGGTATATCCAAAACAAGCTATCTTAATGGCTCCTACTAGCATACTTGCCAATCAACTCTATGAAGAGGCAAAAAAGCTTTTGCCTGAATTTGTGGATATTTTATTTATTAAAGGGGGTAAAAAAGAAAAAGATTTGGAAGAAAAAATTAAAAAAGCCAATTTGATTATAGGAACCCATGCACTCATTCACCTTCAAAGTCATAATGCTGTGCTTGTAATGATAGATGAGCAGCATCGCTTTGGCTCTGCGCAGCGTCAGCAAATTTATTCTTTAAATGAAAATGAATTAGCCCCACATTTTATACAATTTTCTGCAACTCCCATTCCAAGAACTTTAAGCATGATACAATCAGAACTTTTAAATTTTAGTTTTATCAAGGAAATGCCTTTTAAAAAGGATATCACCACTCTTTGTATACAAAATGAAGGTTTTGCAAAGCTTAGTGAAAAAATCAAAGAAGAAATCGCACAAAATCATCAAATCATCATCATCTATCCCTTAGTCAATCTAAGCGATAAAATTCCTTATCTTTCTTTAGAACAAGCAAGGAGGTATTGGGAGGATAATTATGAAAAAGTTTTTGTTACGCATGGAAAAGACAAGCAAAAGGATGAAATTTTAGAGCAATTTCGCGATGAGGGAAATATTTTATTAAGCACCACAGTCGTAGAAGTAGGAATTTCATTGCCAAGGCTTAGTACTATTGTTATTGTAGGAGCGGAGCGCTTAGGCCTTGCTACCTTGCATCAACTTCGCGGACGCGTGGGTCGTGTCGGACTTAAAAGCACTTGTTATCTTTATACAAAACTCAAAGAAATTCCAAGTCGTTTAAAAGAATTTGCTAGTACTTTAGATGGTTTTAAAATCGCAGAACTTGATCTTAAAAATCGTTTGAGTGGAGATTTGCTCGATGGATTTATCCAGCATGGAAATGAATTTAAATATTTTGATTTTTCCAAAGATGAATACATTTTGGAAAAAGCAAAAAAAGATTTGATGGAAATATAATCTTAATGTCCACCAAAACGATAAAGCATATTTTGAAAATGCGAGGCTATCATTTGTGCGCGCTGTAAAATAACATTTTTCATTTCTTCATTATTGTAAATTTTATCTAAACTTTCTTCAAAAAGTCCTAACCAAATTCCAAAAAATTCTTGCGGAAAAGGAGGCAAATCAAGATGTTTTTTTAGAGGTTGTCCGATATAATCACCTTCCCCTAGCAACATTCCTACCCAAAAATTCCCTATTTTTGCTTTGTGCTCTTTCCAAACTTCATCGCTAGTTCCTATGGCATTGTTAAAAATAGGCCCTAAATCCTTATCTTTTCTTATTTTGTCATAAAAAAGTTCCATAAGTTTAGCTATACTTTCTTGATTTATAGTTTCATATTTCATTGTGTTTGCCTTTGGATAAAAATTTATCGTTAATATAGCACAAACAAAATGAGATAAAATTAACATAGGTTAAATATTATAATGCAAGAGTATTTAGATTTTTTAAAGGGTATAGGTAAAATAAGAAAATTTGAAAAAAATAATATTTTATTTTTTGAAGGCGAAAAGGCATTAAAATTTTTTATTCTTTTAAAAGGTAGAGTGCGTGTATACAAAAGCACAGCAGGCGAAAAAGAGATTACTTTGCATTATTTTACCCCGCCTAATTTTATAGCCGAAATGCCTACATTTAAGCGTTTGAGATATCCAGCAAATGCTATTTGTGAAGAATATTGTGAAATTTTAGAAATTGATTTTGAAGATTTTGAAACCCTGTGCAGCCAAAATAAAGAATTTAATTTCTTGCTTATTTCATCTCTTTTTGAAAAAATTAAAATTTTAGAAAAAAAATTATTAGAAAATTCTTTGGATTTAAAAAGTAAACTTGCAAGATATCTTTTGGAAAATGAAAAGAATTTGGCTCAAATTTCGCAAAGACAAATTGCAGTGGATTTAAGTGTTCGTGCTGAATCTTTGTCAAGAATTCTAAAAGAATTTAAAAATTCAGAGCTAATTGAGACAAAAAAGGGTAAAATTGAGATCCTAGATAAAGAGGGTTTAAAAAAAGGACTTTGGTAATAGGAATAAAATGGATTTTGATTTTATACTAGCTAATTCAAATGCTTTTATTGCAGCTGCTTGGCTTACTTTAAAACTTAGTTTTTTTGGTATTATTTTTTCTATAATTATAGGCTTTTTTTGTATTTTAATGAGTTATTTTAAAATAACGATTATGGAAGCTTTTTGTAAAGTTTATATAGAATTTTCTCGCAATACTCCTTTATTGATACAGCTTTTTTTCTTGTATTATGCTTTGCCTAAATTTGATATTCATTTAGAACAAATTCCGCCTTTGAATTTGATTTGTTTAAGTGTAGATGAGGCTTTGCGTCCAGCGTTTGCTTGTGCTATTGTGGGGCTTAGTTTTTTGGGCGGTTCTTATATGGCAGAGAGTTTTAGAGCTGGTTTTGAAGCCATTAAAAAGCAGCAATTTGAAGCAGGTCTTTCTTTGGGTTTTACTAAATTGAATAATTTGCGTTATGTTATAATGCCTCAAGCTTTAGGGGTTTGCTTACCAGGAATAAGCGCAAATATTGTTTTTCTTATTAAAGAAACCTCTGTTGTGAGCATTATAGCTTTGCCGGATTTAGTTACCGTTATGAAGGGTTTAAATTCACTTACTTATAAAACGGATGAGCTTTTATTGCTTTTGTTTTTGGGATATTTATGTATCATACTGCCTATTTCTTTGTTTTTGTTCTTTTTGGAAAAAAGGTTTTCAAATGTTTGATCTATTAAATCCAGATACTTTAAGTCGACTTTGGAAAGGCTTGTATATCACACTTGAAATTTCTATTGTAAGCATTATTATAACTTCTTTTGGCGGGCTTTTTTTAGGTATTTTGATGAGCCTTAAAAATCGTTATATTTATATTTTATGTCGTTTTGCTTTAGAATTTGTTCGTGTTATGCCGCTACTAGTATGGCTTTTTATGGTATATTTTGGACTTTCTAGATGGTTGGGTATAAATTTAAGCAGTGTAAGTTCGGCTATTATTGTTTTTAGTATTTGGGGAAGTTTTGAAATGATGGATTTGGTAAGAACTTCTTTAAAAAGCATTCCTAAACACCAATACGAAAGTGCAGCAAGTCTTGGTTTAAATAAAGCTCAAAGTTATTTTTATGTTATCATTCCTCAAGCTATACGTCGTTTAACACCTATGAGTATGAATTTATTAACGCGCATGATTAAAAGTACAACTTTTGCTTATTTAATCGGTGCGGTAGAGCTTGTAAAAGTGGGGCAGCAAATCATCGAATTTAACAACAAAAATGATTTAGCACCATTTATTATTTATGGTCTAATCTTTTTTATCTTTTTTTTAATTTGCTATCCCGTTACTTTATATTCTAAAAAATTAGAAAAAAAATGGAGTTAAAATGAGTATTTTAAAGATAAAAAATTTGCAAAAATATTATGGCTCTCATTATGCTTTAAAGAATATCAACTTAGAAGTAAAACAAAAAGAAGTGGTGGTGATTTTAGGTCCAAGTGGTTGCGGAAAATCTACTCTTTTGCGTTGTATTAATGGACTTGAGGAAATTGCAGATGGGGTTATAGAAATAGGACAAGATAAGATCGATAAAAATTTTAAAGATTGGACAAGAGTGCGTCAAAAAGTGAGTATGGTATTTCAATCATACGAGCTATTTGAACATTTAAGCGTGAAAGATAACATACTTTTAGGTCCTTTAAAAGTACAAAAAAGAGCTAAAGAAGAAGTTTTGCAAGAAGCTAAAATTTGGCTTGAAAAAGTAGGTTTAGCACATAAAATCGATGCTTATCCAAAAGAGTTAAGCGGAGGGCAAAAACAAAGAATAGCTATAGTGCGCAGTCTTTGCATGAATCCAGAGCTTATGCTTTTTGATGAGGTTACAGCAGCACTTGATCCTGAAATCGTTCGTGAAGTTTTAGAGGTAATTTTAAATTTGGCAAAAGATGGAATGACTATGCTTATAGTCACTCACGAGATGGGATTTGCAAGAGCGGTAGCCGATAGAATAATTTTTATGGATAATGGAGAAATTATCGAAGAAAATACTCCTGATGGTTTTTTTGAAAATCCTAAAAGCGAAAGAGCTAAGAAATTCCTTAATTTATTTGACTATCATAAATGATTTCAATAAAAAATCTTAGTTTTTGTATTTTTAATGGGAAATTTTTAATTATGAAATTGTTTTTTAAATAATTTATAGCGCATAATCTTGACAAACTATTTTTTTTCAGATATAATACCATCTTTAAATTATTTGCTGGTTTAGCTCAGTTGGTAGAGCAGCTGCCTTGTAAGCAGCAGGTCGGGGGTTCAAGTCCCTTAACCAGCTCCATTATTTTAGCAGTGTTTGACCAGAATATTACAATAAGCTTAGATGTAATATTTCATTTATGGTGAGTTACTCAAGTGGCCAACGAGGGCAGACTGTAAATCTGCTGGCTTTCGCCTTCCGTGGTTCGAATCCACGACTCACCACCATGCTTTGCGGGAGTAGCTCAGTTGGCTAGAGCATCAGCCTTCCAAGCTGAGGGTCGCGGGTTCGAGTCCCGTTTCCCGCTCCAAAGTTTGACTGGGAGCTGTATTTTTTTTCTAACTTACAGTAAATCCCCTAAAATTGTTTTTTTAGTTGTCTATATTTTTATATAATTTTTCTGAGCGCTCGTATGGCTCAGAGGTAGAGCACTCCCTTGGTAAGGGAGAGGTCGCGGGTTCAATTCCCGCTATGAGCTCCATAAAATTGAAAAAATTATAAATATAGACTTGCCTTGTTAAATTTTTATATGGAGGAAAAAATGGCTAAAGAAAAATTTTCACGTAATAAGCCACATGTAAACATTGGTACTATTGGTCACGTTGACCACGGTAAAACTACTTTGACAGCTGCTATTTCTGCTGTTCTTTCAAGAAGAGGTTTGGCAGAACTTAAAGATTATGATAATATTGATAACGCTCCTGAAGAAAAAGAAAGAGGTATCACTATTGCAACTTCTCATATTGAATATGAAACAGATAATCGCCACTATGCACACGTTGATTGTCCAGGTCACGCTGACTATGTTAAAAACATGATCACTGGTGCTGCTCAAATGGACGGTGCTATCCTTGTTGTTTCTGCAGCTGATGGTCCTATGCCACAAACTAGAGAGCACATCCTTCTATCACGCCAAGTAGGTGTTCCATATATCGTTGTATTTATGAATAAAGCAGATATGGTTGATGATGCTGAACTTTTAGAATTGGTTGAAATGGAAATTAGAGAATTATTAAGCTCTTATGATTTCCCAGGTGATGACACACCTATTATTTCAGGTTCTGCTTTAAAAGCTCTTGAAGAAGCAAAAGCTGGACAAGATGGCGAATGGTCAGCGAAAATTATGGATCTTATGGCTGCTGTTGATAGCTATATTCCAACTCCAACTCGTGACACTGAAAAAGATTTCTTAATGCCAATTGAAGATGTTTTCTCAATTTCAGGTCGTGGTACTGTTGTTACAGGTAGAATTGAAAAAGGTATTGTAAAAGTTGGTGATACTATAGAAATCGTTGGTATTAAAGATACTCAAACAACAACTGTAACTGGCGTTGAAATGTTTAGAAAAGAAATGGACCAAGGTGAAGCAGGGGATAATGTTGGTGTTCTTCTTCGTGGTACAAAAAAAGAAGAAGTTATCCGCGGTATGGTTCTTGCTAAACCAAAATCAATTACTCCACATACTGATTTCGAAGCTGAAGTTTATATCCTAAATAAAGATGAGGGTGGTAGACATACTCCATTCTTTAATAACTATAGACCGCAATTCTATGTAAGAACAACAGATGTAACAGGTTCTATTAAATTAGCTGATGGCGTTGAAATGGTTATGCCTGGTGAAAATGTAAGAATTACTGTAAGCTTGATTGCACCAGTAGCGCTTGAAGAAGGTACTCGTTTTGCTATCCGTGAAGGTGGTAAAACTGTTGGTTCAGGTGTTGTTTCTAAAATTATTAAGTAATTTTAAAAGCCAAGTTTAATACTTGGCTTTAAATTTTTTAAGGAAAATATAAATGAGAATTAAAGTTGGTTTGAAATGTGAAGAATGTGGTGATATTAATTATAGCACCTATAAAAATAGCAAAAATACTACAGAAAAATTGGAATTAAAAAAATATTGCCCAAGATTAAAAAAACACACACTTCACAAAGAAGTTAAGCTAAAAAGTTAAGCTTATGCCCTAGGGCAATAGCTCCAACGGTAGAGCGCCGGATTCCAAATCCGATGGTTGGGGGTTCGAATCCCTCTTGCCCTGCCATAATTAAGGTTTAAATAAATGGAAAAATTAATAACTTATTTTAAATTATCAAAAGCCGAATTAAGGAAAGTAATTTTTCCTTTAAAAGAACAGGTAAGAAATGCTTATATTACAGTTTTTGTAGTGGTTGCGGTTATTTCTTTGTTTTTGGCGTTAGTGGATTGGATTATGTCCTCTATTGTTTCTGCGATTGTATAAGGAGAACAAAATTTGAGTACTCATAAATGGTATGCAATCCAAACTTATGCTGGTAGCGAAATGGCAGTTAAAAGAGCCATTGAAAATTTAGTAAAAGATAATGGAATCGAAGAGCAACTAAAAGAAATAGTTGTTCCGACTGAAGATGTTATTGAATTTAAAAATGGAAAAGAAAAGATAAGTGAAAGAAGTTTGTATTCTGGGTATGTTTTTGCACATCTAGATTTAAATACAGAACTTTGGCATCGCATTCAATCTCTTCCAAAAGTTGGTCGTTTTATTGGAGAATCAAAAAAACCTACTCCTTTAACAGAAAAAGATATTAATTTAATTTTGGAAAAAGTGCATAATCGTGCTGCTCCAAAACCTAAAATTTCTTTTGAAGAAGGAGAAAATGTAAGAATTACTGAAGGTCCATTTGCAAACTTTACTGCTATAGTAGAAGAATACGATATGGTTCGTGGATTACTAAAACTTAATGTTTCTATTTTTGGACGTTCTACTCCAGTAGAGATCTTGTATTCTCAAGTTGAGAAAATAATTTAATTTATATCAAGTAAGGAGATTTGTTATGGCTAAAAAAGTCGTAGGCGAAATTAAATTGCAAATTGCAGCTACAAAAGCTAATCCATCGCCACCTGTAGGTCCTGCTTTGGGTCAGCAAGGTGTAAATATCATGGAATTTTGTAAAGCTTTTAATGAAAGAACAAAGGATATGGCAGGATTTAATATCCCTGTTGTTATTACTGTTTATGCTGATAAAAGCTTTACTTTTATTACAAAACAACCACCTGCTACAGATTTAATTAAAAAAGCAGCTGGAATTTCTAAAGGTACAGATAATCCACTTAAGAACAAGGTAGGTAAATTAACTCGTGCCCAAGTTTTAGAAATTGTTGATAAAAAAATTGCAGATTTAAATACTAAGGATAGAGATCAAGCTGCGAAAATTATTGCAGGTTCAGCTCGCTCTATGGGTGTTGAAATCGTAGATTAAAACCTTTTACCGCTAAGGTAAAAAGCGGTAGCACTTTAAAAATGCGGAGAAAAATATATGGCTAAAATAACTAAAAGATTAAAAGAATTATCACAAAAAATTGATGTAAGCAAAGAGTATACTTTAAATGAAGCAATTGAAACAGTAAGAAATTTAAAATCTGCAAAATTTGATGAAACTGTTGAAATCGCACTTAAATTGAATGTTGATCCAAGACATGCAGATCAAATGGTTAGAGGTTCTGTTGTACTTCCTGCTGGAACAGGTAAAAAAGTTCGTGTAGCTGTTATTGCAAAAGATGCTAAGGCAGATGAAGCAAAAAATGCTGGAGCAGATATTGTAGGAAGTGATGACTTGATAGAAGAAATTCAAAAAGGCAATATGAATTTTGATGTATTAATCGCAACTCCTAATTTAATGGGTCTTGTGGGTAAAGTAGGTAGAATCTTAGGACCTAAAGGTTTAATGCCAAATCCAAAAACCGGAACAGTTACTATGGATGTAGCTCAAGCAGTTAATAATGCTAAAAGCGGACAAGTAAATTTCCGTGTAGACAAACAAGGAAATATTCATGCAGGCCTTGGAAAAGTAAGTTTTTCTAAAGAGCAACTTTGGGATAATATTTCTACTTTTATTAAAGCGATTAATAAACATAAACCTGCAGCAGCTAAAGGTAGATATATTAAAAGCGCAGCTTTGTCTTTAACAATGAGTCCTTCTGTAAAACTTGAAACGCAAGAATTACTTGATATGAAGTAAGAGTTGCTATAATGCAACTCTTTTTAAATAAACATCTGAAAAAATTTTTATTTTTTGAGATGTTTATTTTAGATTGAAGATAGTCGAGGCGAAAGCTTAATTTGGGTAAAACCACTCTGCTTGAAATCTCAATCGGAAAGGAGAAAATGTGACTAGAAGCGAAAAAGTTGAGATTATTGCTAAACTTCAAGAAGAATTTAAAATTAGCGAAGCAATTGTAGTTTGTAATTACAAAGGCTTGAGCACTAAAAAGCTTGAAGAACTTAGAAATAATGCGAGAGAAAACAATGTAAAAGTTCAAATTATTAAAAACACTTTGGCTAACATTGCTCTTAATAATTCCGGTAAAACAGGTCTGGTTCTTAAAGATACTAATATTTATCTTTGGGGCGAGGATCAACTTAGCGTTTCAAAAGTAGCAGCTAAATTTGAAGAAAATAATGATAAATTTGAAATTAAAACTGCTCATATTGAAGGTGAAGTTGCAGATGTTGCTAAGGTTAGAGCTTTGGCAAAAATGCCTTCTCGCAATGAGTTGCTTGCTATGCTTTTGCAAGTTTGGAATGCGCCAATTACCAATTTCACTATCGGTTTAAATGCGCTTAAAAATAAAAAAGAATCTGAATAATAAATAAAGGATAAAAAATGGCAATTTCTAAAGAAGATGTATTAGAATTTATTTCAAATTTAAGTGTTCTTGAGCTTTCTGAGCTTGTAAAAGAATTTGAAGAAAAATTTGGTGTATCTGCTGCTCCTGTAATGGTAGCAGGTGGTGCAGTAGCAGGTGGTGCAGCAGCTGCAGCTGAAGAAAAAACTGAATTTGATATCGTTTTAGTTGATGGTGGTGCTAAAAAGATCGAAGTAATTAAAATCGTTCGTGCTTTAACTGGTCTTGGACTTAAAGAAGCAAAAGATGCAGTAGAGCAAACACCTTCAACCTTAAAAGAAGGCGTGGCTAAAGCTGATGCAGAAGAAACTAAAAAACAACTTGAAGAAGCTGGTGCTAAAGTAGAACTTAAGTAATTAAGCTTTAAAAGTTTAAGAAGATTTGCTTATTTAAGTAAGTCTTCTTTTTTATTTTTTACCTAGATATTAGGTCTTCTTTTTTAAATTTACAAAATTTACCACGAGGTATATGCAATATGTTAGACAATAAATTAAGAAATCGTTTAAGAGTAGATTTCTCCAATATTTCAAAGCAAATAGAAATTCCAAATCTTCTTCAACTTCAAAAAGCAAGTTTTGATTATTTTTTAAATCTTGAAAATGGTGAAAGTGGAATAGAAAAAGTATTTAAATCAATCTTTCCTATCCATGATCCACAAAATAGGTTAAGTCTTGAGTATGTTAGTAGCGAAATTGGAAAACCAAAATACACAATTCGTGAGTGCATGGAAAGAGGTTTGACTTACTCTGTAAATTTAAAAATGAAAATCCGTCTTACCTTACATGAGAAAGATGAGAAAACAGGTGAAAAAGTTGGTATAAAAGATATCAAGGAACAAGAAATTTATATAAGAGAAATTCCATTGATGACAGATAGGGTTTCTTTTATTATCAATGGGGTTGAAAGAGTTGTAGTTAATCAGCTTCATAGAAGTCCAGGCGTAATCTTCAAAGAAGAAGAAAGCTCGACTGTTGTTAATAAGCTTGTATACACTGCTCAAATTATTCCTGATCGCGGTTCTTGGCTTTATTTTGAATATGATGCTAAGGATGTATTGTATGTAAGGATTAATAAAAGAAGAAAAGTTCCAGTAACAATGCTTTTTAGAGCTTTAGGATATAAAAAACAAGATATTATTAAATTATTTTATCCTATTCAGACTATTCACGTTAAAAAAGATAAATTTTTAACAGAATTTAATCCAAGTGATTTTATGGATAGAATAGAATACGATATCAAGGATGAAAAGGGTAATATTATCCATCAAGCCGGTAAAAGATTAACCAAGAAAAAAGCAGAACAGCTTATTAAAGATGGCTTAAAATGGATAGAATATCCAGTAGAAATTTTGTTAAATCGTTATCTAGCCAATCCTATTATTGATAAAGAAAGTGGCGAAGTTTTATTTGACTCTCTAACCTTACTTGATGAAAGCAAACTTGCTAAAATTAAAGAGCAAAAAAGTTTTGAAATAGCTAATGACTTGGCTAATGGCGTTGATGCAGCTATTATTAATTCATTTGCACAAGATAATGAAACTTTAAAATTATTAAAACAAAGTGAAAATATCGATGATGAAAATGATTTAGCAGCTATTAGAATTTATAAAGTAATGCGCCCAGGTGAGCCTGTTGTAAAAGATGCAGCTAAAGCCTTTGTTAATGATTTATTTTTTAATCCTGAAAGATATGATCTTACTAAAGTAGGTCGTATGAAAATGAACCATAAACTAGGACTTGAAGTTCCAGAATATGTAACAGTTCTAACCAATGAAGACATTATCAAAACTGCAAAATATTTGATTAAAGTAAAAAATGGCAAAGGTCATATCGATGATAGAGATCATTTAGGAAATCGTCGTATTCGTTCTATTGGAGAACTTTTAGCGAATGAACTTCATTTAGGTCTTGCTAAAATGCAAAAGGCTATAAGAGATAAATTTACTTCTTTAAATGCAGATATTGACAAAGTAATGCCTTATGATTTGATTAATCCTAAAATGATTACAACAACAATCATTGAATTCTTTACAGGTGGACAGCTTTCACAATTCATGGATCAAACCAACCCTTTAAGCGAGGTTACTCATAAGCGTCGTTTGTCAGCACTTGGTGAAGGTGGACTTGTAAAAGAAAGAGCAGGTTTTGAAGTGCGTGATGTTCACGCGACACATTATGGTAGAATTTGTCCAGTTGAAACACCTGAAGGTCAAAATATTGGTTTGATTAACACTCTTTCTACTTATGCAAAAGTAAATGAACTTGGCTTTGTTGAAGCGCCATATAGAAAAGTTGTAAATGGTAAAGTGACTAATGAAGTTGTTTATCTTACAGCGACACAAGAAGAAGGCTTGTTTATCGCACCAGCTTCAACTAAGGTTGATGCTAAAGGCAATATAGTAGAAGAATTTGTTGAGGCTAGGCAAGATGGTGAAACTATACTTGCAAGACGCGAAGAAGTGCAATTAATCGATCTTTGCTCAGGTATGGTTGTTGGAGTTGCAGCTTCTTTGATTCCGTTTTTAGAGCACGATGATGCAAACAGAGCGCTAATGGGTTCAAACATGCAACGTCAAGCTGTACCACTTCTTACTGCTTCAGCTCCGATAGTAGGAACAGGTATGGAACAAATTATTGCGCGTGATGCTTGGGAAGCTGTTAAAGCAAAGCGTGGCGGTGTGGTTGAGAAAGTGGATAATAAAAGCATTTTCATTTTAGGTGAAGATGATAAAGGTCCATTTATTGACCATTACACTATGGAGAAAAATTTAAGAACCAATCAAAATACAAATTATATTCAACACCCTATTGTTAAAAAAGGTGATATAGTAAAAGCAGGACAAATTATAGCTGATGGTCCTTCTATGGATCAAGGTGAGCTTGCTATCGGAAAAAATGCTTTGATTGCCTTTATGCCTTGGAATGGATATAACTACGAAGATGCTATAGTAGTAAGTGAAAGAATTATACGCGAAGATACTTTTACTAGTGTTCATATTTACGAAAAAGAAATAGAAGCTAGAGAGCTAAAAGATGGTATAGAAGAGATTACTAAAGATATACCAAATGTCAAAGAAGAAGATGTAGCACATTTGGATGAAAGTGGTATAGCAAAAATTGGTACCCATATAAAGCCAGGTATGATTTTAGTAGGTAAGGTTTCTCCAAAAGGCGAAGTAAAGCCAACTCCTGAAGAAAGACTTTTAAGAGCAATTTTTGGTGAAAAAGCCGGCCATGTGGTTAATAAATCCCTTTATGCTACTGCTTCTTTAGAAGGTGTAGTTGTAGATGTGAAAATTTTCACCAAAAAAGGATATGAAAAAGACGATAGAGCTTTAAAATCCTATGATAAAGAAAAAATGTCTTTAGAAAAAGAACATCATGATAGACTTTTAATGATGGATAGAGAAGAGATGCTACGCGTTTGTGCATTGCTTTCTAGGTCTGCTTTAATGAGTGATCAAAAAATAGGCGATAAAAGCTATACAAAAGGACAAAAAGCAAGTTTGGAGGACTTGGAAAAAATTAATCGTTTCACTTTAACTACTTTGATTAAAGCTTATTCTAAAGAAGTTCAAAAAGAATACGAAGAATTAAAAAATCATTTCCAAAACGAGAAGAAAAAGCTTAAAGCTGAACATGATGAAAAACTTGAAATTTTAGAAAAAGATGATATCTTACCAAGTGGAGTAATTAAGCTTGTTAAGGTGTATATCGCAACAAAACGCAAGCTTAAAGTGGGCGATAAAATGGCAGGACGCCATGGAAACAAAGGTATAGTTTCTACTATAGTACCTGAAGTGGATATGCCTTATTTGCCAAATGGAAAAAGTGTGGATATTGCACTCAATCCACTTGGGGTTCCAAGCCGTATGAATATAGGGCAAATTTTAGAAAGCCACTTAGGTCTTGTGGGGCTTAGACTGGGTGATCAAATTCAAGAAATTTTTGACAGAAAACAAAAAGATTTCGTTAAAGAATTAAGAGCAAAAATGCTTGAAATATGTTCTATTCCAAGACTTGCAAATGAAAAAGAATTTATTAAAAATTTAAGCGATGAAGAGCTTTTAAATTACGCAAGAGATTGGAGCAAGGGTGTTAAATTTGCAACTCCTGTTTTCGAGGGAGTCAATATAGAAGAGTTTGCAAAACTTTTTGAAATAGCAAAGATTGACATGGATGGCAAAACAGAACTTTATGATGGGCGCACTGGAGAAAAAATCGCTGAGAGAGTTCATGTAGGATGTATGTATATGCTAAAACTTCACCATTTGGTCGATGAAAAAGTTCATGCTAGAAGTACTGGACCTTATAGTTTGGTTACCCAGCAGCCTGTGGGCGGTAAAGCACTCTTTGGTGGACAAAGATTTGGTGAAATGGAAGTTTGGGCGCTTGAAGCTTATGGAGCAGCTCATACCTTAAGAGAGATGCTTACTATAAAATCCGATGATGTTGAAGGTAGATTTAGTGCTTATAAAGCGCTTACCAAAGGAGAAAATGTCCCAGCAACAGGAATTCCGGAGACATTTTTTGTATTGACTAATGAGCTTAAGTCTCTAGCTTTAGATGTTGAGATTTTTGACAAGGATGAAGACAATGAGTAAATTTAAAGTAATAGAAATAAAAGAAGATGCAAGACCTAGGGATTTTGAAGCATTTCAACTTAGACTTGCAAGTCCTGAAAAAATTAAATCTTGGTCTTATGGTGAAGTAAAAAAGCCAGAGACTATTAATTATAGAACTTTAAAACCAGAAAGAGATGGGCTTTTTTGCGCTAAAATTTTTGGACCTATTAGAGATTATGAATGTCTTTGTGGTAAATACAAAAAAATGCGCTTTAAAGGCGTTAAGTGTGAAAAATGTGGAGTTGAAGTTGCAAATTCAAAAGTTCGTCGCTCTAGAATGGGGCATATTGAACTTGTAACCCCAGTAGCTCATATTTGGTATGTTAATTCTCTTCCAAGTCGTATAGGAACACTTCTAGGTGTTAAAATGAAGGATCTTGAACGCGTACTTTATTATGAGGCTTATATCGTGGAAAATGCAGGAGATGCGTATTATGATAATGAAAGTACTAAAAAAGTAGAATATTGTGATGTATTGAATGAAGAGCAATATCAAAATTTGATGCAGCGTTATGAAAATAGCGGCTTTAAAGCAAGAATGGGTGGAGAAGTTGTTCGTGATCTACTTGCAAATTTAGATCTTGTGGCGCTTTTAAATCAGCTTAAAGAAGAAATGGCTGCTACAAATTCAGAAGCTAAGAAAAAAACCATTATAAAGCGTTTAAAAGTTGTAGAAAACTTCTTAAATTCAAATTTAAATGCAAATACAAATAACGAAGATGCAGTACCAAATCGTCCTGAATGGATGATGATTACAAACTTACCTGTATTGCCACCTGATTTGCGTCCTTTGGTTGCTTTAGATGGGGGTAAATTTGCAGTTTCTGATGTAAATGATTTATACCGCCGTGTTATTAACAGAAATACACGTCTTAAAAAACTTATGGAGCTTGATGCGCCTGAAATTATTATCAGAAATGAAAAAAGAATGCTACAAGAAGCTGTAGATGCACTTTTTGATAATGGTCGTCGTGCTAATGCAGTTAAAGGAGCAAACAAACGCCCGTTAAAATCTTTGAGTGAAATTATCAAAGGTAAACAAGGTCGTTTTAGACAAAACTTGCTAGGTAAAAGGGTGGATTTTTCAGGTCGTAGCGTTATTGTTGTAGGACCAAAACTTAGAATGGATCAATGCGGCTTACCTAAAAAAATGGCTTTAGAACTTTTCAAGCCACATTTATTGGCTAAGCTTGAAGAAAAAGGTTATGCCACTACAGTAAAACAAGCTAAAAAAATGATAGAAAACAAAACTAATGAAGTTTGGGAATGTTTAGAAGAGGTAGTAAAGGGACATCCTGTTATGTTAAACCGTGCACCTACTTTGCATAAGCTTTCTATCCAAGCTTTCCATCCTGTTTTAGTTGAAGGGAAGGCAATACAACTCCATCCTTTAGTTTGTGCAGCATTTAACGCGGATTTTGATGGTGACCAAATGGCGGTGCATGTGCCACTTTCTCAAGAAGCGATCGCAGAATGTAAGGTTTTAATGCTTTCTTCTATGAATATTCTTTTGCCTGCAAGTGGAAAGTCTGTAACCGTTCCATCGCAAGATATGGTTTTAGGAATTTATTATCTTTCGTTGGAAAAAGCAGGTGCTAAAGGTTCGCATAAAATTTGTACAGGCATTGATGAAGTGATGATGGCACTTGAAAGCAAGTGTTTGGATATTCATGCTAGCATACAAACTATGGTAGATGGTAGAAAGATTACCACTACAGCAGGAAGATTGATTGTTAAATCCATCTTGCCTGATTTTGTGCCTGAAAATAGTTGGAATAAAGTCTTAAAGAAAAAAGACATTGCTGCGCTTGTGGATCATGTATATAAACAAGGTGGTTTAGAGATTACAGCAAGTTTTTTAGATAGACTTAAAAATTTAGGTTTTGAATATGCAACTAAAGCAGGTATTTCAATTTCGATTGCAGATATTATTGTTCCTAATGATAAACAAAAAGCTATCGATGAAGCAAAAAAACAAGTAAGAGAAATTCAAAATTCTTATAATCTTGGTTTGATCACTTCAGGGGAAAGATACAATAAAATCATTGATATTTGGAAAAGTACAAACAATGTTCTTTCAAAAGAAATGATGAAGCTTGTAGAAAAAGATAAAGGAGGTTTTAACTCTATTTATATGATGGCAGATTCTGGTGCTAGGGGTAGCGCAGCTCAAATTTCTCAGCTTGCTGCGATGAGAGGACTTATGACCAAGCCTGATGGATCGATTATTGAAACGCCTATTATTTCAAATTTCCGTGAAGGTTTGAATGTTCTTGAGTATTTTATTTCAACTCACGGAGCTAGAAAAGGTTTAGCAGATACTGCTCTTAAAACAGCAAATGCGGGTTATTTGACAAGAAAACTTATTGATGTGGCGCAAAATGTAAAAATTACCATTGAAGATTGTGGAACACATGAGGGTGTTGAAATCAATGAAATTACCGCAGATAGTTCTATTATAGAAACTTTAGAAGAAAGAATTTTAGGCAGGGTTTTAGCTGAGGATGTGATTGATCCTATTACAAATTCTGTACTTTTTACAGAAGGTACCTTAATAGATGAAGAAAAAGCTAGAATATTAGGAGAAAGCGGTGTAAAAAGTGTAAATATTCGCACTCCAATCACTTGTAAAGCTAAAAAAGGAATTTGTGCAAAATGTTATGGAATCAATCTTGGCGAAGGCAAGCTTGTTAAGCCAGGTGAGGCAGTGGGTATTATCTCTGCTCAATCTATCGGTGAGCCAGGAACTCAACTTACGCTTAGAACCTTCCACAGCGGGGGAACTGCAAGCACAGATTTACAAGATAGACAAGTAAGCGCTCAAAAAGAAGGTTTTATAAGATTTTATAATCTTAAAACTTATAAAAACAAAGAGGGCAAAGATATAGTAGCTAATCGTAGAAATGCAGCGATTTTGCTTGTGGAGCCAAAAATTAAAGCACCATTTAAAGGTATTGTTAATATAG
The DNA here is from genome assembly GCF_002383965.1 of Campylobacter sp. 110. NCBI lineage: Bacteria > Pseudomonadati > Campylobacterota > Epsilonproteobacteria > Campylobacterales > Campylobacteraceae > Campylobacter > Campylobacter sp. 110. The sequence goes on from NZ_NXBD01000049.1 coordinate 47,544, forward strand.
AAAACATTCATGAAGATGTAATTATTTCTATTAAAGATAAAAAACAAGAAGCAAAATATATTCTTAGAAAATACGATCTTGCTAAACCAAATGAATTAGCGGGTGTTAGCGGAAGTATTGATGGAAAGCTTTATTTACCGTATCAAAGCGGTGCTGAAGTTGAAGAAAATGAAAGTATTGTTGAGATGATTAAAGAGGGTTGGAATGTGCCAAACCGTATTCCATTTGCAAGTGAAATTCTTGTAAAAGATGGAGATCCTGTTGTGCAAAATATCAAAGCAGGGGAAAAAGGAATTTTAAAATTCTATATTCTTAAGGGCGATGGACTTGATAGGGTTAGAAATATTAAAAAAGGCGATATAGTAAAAGAAAAAGGATTTTTTGTTGTAGTTGCTGATGAAAATGATAGAGAGGCAAAAAGACATTACATCCCAAGAGAGTCAAGAATAGAATTTAATGATAGCGAAGAGGTTAATTTTGATTCTATAATCGCTAGTGCGCCAAAACAAGAAAAGTCAGTTATTGCAGAATGGGATGCTTATAATAATACTATCATTGCAGAAATTGATGGTGTTGTAAGCTTTGAGGATATTGAAGCAGGTTATAGTGCTGATGAGCAAATTGATGAAGCTACAGGTAAGCGTTCTTTAGTAATTAATGAGTATTTACCTAGCGGAGTTAGACCAACTTTGATAATTGCAGGAAAAGGTGATAAAGCTGTGCGTTATCACCTTGAACCAAAAACCGTTATTTTTGTTCATGATGGCGATAAAATTGCTCAAGCAGATATTTTAGCAAAAACTCCAAAAGCAGCAGCTAAATCAAAGGATATTACAGGAGGTCTTCCAAGAGTTTCTGAACTTTTTGAAGCAAGAAAACCAAAAAATGCGGCTGTGATTGCAGAAATTGATGGTGTTGTTCGTTTTGATAAGCCTTTGCGTTCTAAAGAAAGAATTATTATCCAAGCAGAAGATGGAACAAGTGCTGAGTATTTAATCGACAAATCAAAACATATTCAAGTAAGAGATGGAGAGTTTATTCATGCAGGTGAAAAACTTACAGATGGAGTTGTTTCGAGTCATGATGTGCTTAAAATTTTAGGTGAAAAAGCCTTGCATTATTATTTGATTTCTGAAATTCAGCAAGTTTATCGCGGACAAGGTGTTGTGATTTCTGATAAACATATAGAAGTTATCGTTTCTCAAATGCTAAGACAAGTAAAAGTTGTAGATAGTGGACATACGAAATTTATTGAAGGTGATTTGGTTTCAAGACGTAAATTCCGTGAAGAAAATGAAAGAATCATTAGAATGGGTGGAGAACCAGCTATTGCCGAACCTGTGCTTTTAGGTGTAACAAGAGCAGCGATTGGAAGTGATAGTGTGATTTCTGCGGCTTCATTCCAAGAAACTACCAAAGTTTTAACTGAAGCAAGTATAGCAGGTAAATTTGACTACTTAGAAGATTTAAAAGAAAATGTTATTCTAGGTAGAATGATTCCTGTTGGAACAGGGCTTTATGGCGAACAAAATTTAAAACTTAAAGAACAAGAATAAAACTCTATTTTATAGCCCTTCTGGGCTATATTAATACAGTGTATCTAAATCATTAAAATAAATTTTTAAAACTTTTTCTATTTTATTTTTTTCTTCTAGAAGTATTTTTTTATTTTTTTCTCTAAAAGCTTTATTGGAGCAATAAATTAGATAAGATATACTAATGGCAGCAATTATTTTATTTTTATGTTCTATGCCTATAGCCATACATTCAATTTGAGGATTCATTTCTCCAATTTCTATGGCAATTTTTTCTTTTCTAATTTGTTTGATTTGTTGATAGAGTTCATTTATATTATTTAAGGTGTTTTCTGTAATTTTATCAAAATTTTTAGGATAAAGTTTTTCTAATTCCTTTTTATTTTTATTTGATAGTAAGGCTTTGCCTAAAGATGTTGCATAAGCAGGATACGAAGTGCCTATAAAAGATTTTAATTGCACTGTATTATTGGCATCAATTTTTTCTAAATAAAGCACATTTCCATCTTTTAAAATTCCCATTTGACAAGTTTGATTGGTTAAATTTCTTATATTTTTCATATGCTTTTTGATTATTTCAAAAATATTATTTTCATTTTTTATATTACATCCTAATTCTATAATCTTAAAATCCAAATAATAACTTTTATTTTTTAAATCACATTTGATATATTTTTTTTCTTGAAGAGTTTGTAAAATAGGCCAAAGAGTTCCAGCAGGAATGTTTAATTTTTTAGCTATAGCACTTAAGGTAAGCTTTTCTTTTGCAAGTAATTCTAGAATATTTAACACTCTAAGAGTGGGCTGATGCATATTGTCTTTATCCTTGTTTTATTTTTATAAATTTTAGCATATTTTTTACTTTTAGTAACATAAAATCATAATTTTTATTATTTATTAATTTTAATATTTTTTTGTAAAAATTGGCAGTTAATAAGAATAAAATACGAATTTTTACCAAGTTAACAGCTTGATTTTTTTACAAATATTTTGTTATATTTTTTGTATATAAATATATTTTTGTATATACGAAAGGAAAAAAAATGGGAATTTTAAAAGGAACTTTACCGGCTTTACTTACTCCATATAAAGATGATGGAAGTATCAATGAAAAAGAATTTATTCGCTATTGTGAATTTGGTATTTCTAAAGGCTTGAACGGATTGTTTTGTAATGGAAGTGCAGGGGATTCTCAAGCTTTGAGCGTGGAAGAGCAAGTTAAGTTAATGAAACTCACCAAAAAGGCTACAAAAAATAATATACCTATCATCACGGGTATTACCTCGACAATTTATGAAAACACTTTTATTTTGGCGCAAAAAGCTTATGAATTAGGTCTTGATGCCTTATTACTTGCTATGCCTTATTATTATAAATTGAGTGAAGATGCACTTTTTGAATATGTAAAATATTTAGCTTCTGAAGTGAAACTTCCCTTATATGTTTATAATATACCTCTTTTTGCACCAGCACTAAGCTTAAAATTTATAGAAAAGGTTTCAAAGCTTGATAATGTTGTGGGTATAAAAGATAGTAGCGGAGATGCTTTGCTTTTAAATCATATTTTAGATGTAGTACCTAGTAATTTTGATGTTTTTGTAGGAAGAGAAGAATTTTATGTAGGTGCATTATTAGCAGGTGCAAAAGGTTCTATGACTAGCATAGGTGGAGTTTTTCCAGAACTTATGAGTGAAATTTACAAATCAATCAATGAAAAAAATATAGGCAGAGCTTTGCTAATACAAAAAAGTTTATCAAAGGCCATAAGATTTGGTATGAGTATAGCTTTTCCTATGGGTTTTGCTTTGCTTTTAAAGGCCAGAGGATTTGAATTTGTAAATGCTAGTATTCATCCTTTATCACCTGCTACAAAAGAAGAATTAAACACTCGCTTTGATGAAGCAAAAGAGCTTATTAAAACTATAGAAAAAGAAACAGGTATAAAACTATGAAAGGATATATTATAGTCAATGAAAAAGACAATGTTGCCACAGCTTTGCGTGACTTTAAAAAAGGCGAAAAAGTGGCAAATATTGAGCTTTTAAATGATATTGCAAGCGGACATAAATTTGCACTAAAGGATATAAAAAAAGATGAAATTATTATCAAATACGCAGAAGCTATAGCTAGTGCAAGTTGCGATATTAGTACAGGGGAATGGGTGCATATCCATAATACTGCGGGAATTAGAGGTCGTGGAGATAAGGAATGAAAATGAAAAAGATAATGGGTTATAGAAGGGAAGATGGAAAATTTGGCTTAAGAAATAAAGTCATTATCATACCAAGTGTACATTGTGCTAATAAAGTGTGTGAAAATATAGCTAGAAAATGTAATGGAGCAGTTTATATCAACCATCAGCATGGTTGCTCCCAGCTTGAATTTGATGCTTTACAAACTAGAGATGTTTTAATAGGTCATGGGAGCAATGCCAATGTTTTTGGTGTTTTAATTATAGGGCTTGGTTGTGAGGTAATACAAGCCAAAGCAGTAGCAGAAAAAATCAAAGAAGCAACGCCTTATAAAAAGGTTGAATATTTAGTGATACAAGAATGTGGTGGTAGTAAAAATACCATTGAAAATGGTATCAAAATAGTCAATGAAATGCTTGAAAGTGCTGCAAAATTACAAAAAAGTGAGGGAGATTTCAGTGATTTGATTTTAGGCACAGAATGCGGTGGAAGTGATAGCTATAGCGGACTTAGTGCTAATCCTGCTTTAGGAAGTTTGAGTGATTTTGTAATCGATGAGGGTGGTGCGGTAATTTTAGCAGAAACTACAGAGCTTATAGGTTGTGAAGCTATACTTACCAAGAGAGCAAAAAATGATGAAATAGCTAAAAGGGTATATGATAAGATTTTAGGTTATGAGAATTTAGTCAAGTCTTTTCGTGCTGATATTCGAGGGGCAAATCCTAGTCCAGGAAATATTGCAGGCGGACTTAGTACTATAGAGGAAAAATCTTTAGGCTGTGTTTATAAGGCAGGAACTAGAACCTTAATGGATGTGATTGATTATGCTAAGCCTGTGGTTTCTAAAGGTTTAACTTTTATGAATACACCAGGCAATGATATAGAGCAACTTAGTGCTATGGTGGCAGGTGGTGCAAATATTTGTGTTTTTACTACTGGTCGTGGCACTCCTACGGGTTCGGCTATAGTGCCTACTATCAAAATGAGTTCTAATACCTTTTGTTATGAAAATATGAATGATGCTATTGATATTAATGCAGGAAGCATTATAGATGGAATAAAAACAAAAGAAGAAGTGCGCGATGAGCTTATAGATCTAATCGTTCGAATTTCTAAAGGAGAATTGGTAAAAGCCGAGCTTAACGAACAAAACGACTTTTCGGTTTGGAGACTTGCTACAACTTGTTAAAGGGTAAAGTAATGAAACATGTAAATTCAATAAAGTTAGAATTAGTATGTAAAAAAATATCTTGGCGTATTTTGCCTTTGATTGTTTTGATGTTTTGTCTTTCTATGCTTGATAGGACAAATATTAGCTTTGTGAAATCTCATATAGAAATTGATGCAGGCATCGGTGAGGCTGCTTATGCTTTGGGTGCTGGAATATTTTTTATAGGTTATGCCATTTTTGAAGTGCCTTCAAATTTATTTTTGCATAAATTAGGAGCAAAAATTTGGTTGAGCCGTATAATGATCACTTGGGGTCTTGTAACTATGGCAATGATTTTTATACAAGGAGAAATAAGTTTTTATGTATTAAGATTTTTATTGGGTTTAACTGAAGCAGGTTTTAGTCCAGGCATTATTTTATACCTTAGTTATTTTTTCCCAGTTATATATCGATCTAAGGCTTATGGAATTTATCAAATGGGAGTTCCAATTGCTTTTGTTTTTGGTTCTTTAATTAGCGGTTTTATACTTGATTATACACCAAATATATATTTTAAAAATTGGCAATGGATGTTTTTAATAGAAGGAGGTATTACCGTTTTAGTAGGTATTTTTTGTTTATTTTATCTTGATTCACATCCAAAAGATGCAAAATGGTTAGATATAAAAGAAAAAGATATTTTGCTAAAACATATTGAAATTTCCAATACTAAAGCTAAGGATTATTCTATAAAAGATATTTTTAAAAGTATTTTGGTGTGGAAATTTGTATTTGTTTATTTTTGTATTCAATTAAGTGTTTATGGAGTGCTTTTTTATTTACCAAGTAAAATTGCCCAAATATTGCAAATAAATGTAGGTTTTGAAGTTGGACTTTTAAATGCCATACCTTGGATTTTTGTTTTTATCGCCTTGCCAATATTTACCTCATTGGCTGATAAAAAACATTCTTGGAATTTACATGCGATTTTATTTTTACTGCTAGCAAGTTTGAGCATGATAGCTTCAACTTTTGTTACAAATTTGGCGGCATTTTTATTTTTTATTAGCTTGGCTGCTATAGGTTTTATAGTCATTCAGCCTATATTTTGGAATTTGCCAACTCAAGTTTTAAAAGGAAAAGGAGCCGCGGCTGCTATTGCTCTTATAGGATCCTTGGGAAATTTAGGAGGTTTTCCAGCTCCTGCTCTAAAAACATATAGAAAATCATTTTGGAGTTGAGTTTGGACTTATAGTGTTAGCATTGATAGCAATTTTAGGCGTATTGGTATTAATACATTTAAAAATAACTTTAAATTTAGATAAAGGAGAATAAATGGATTTAAAAATTAAAAATAAGGTTTGTATTATTACAGGAGGGGCTAAAGGTATTGGGTATGGTATTGCTAAATTATGGGCAAGCGAAGGCGGAATTCCTGTAATTTTTTCAAGATCTATGCCTAAAGAGCACGATAAAGAATTAAAAAAATTATCCAGTGAGTATGAATTTTATGAAATTGATTTAAAAAATTATGAGCAAATTGAAAAGCTTGTAAAAAAAGTTGCTATCAAACATGGTGGAATCTATGCTCTTGTAAATAATGCAGGTGCAAATGATAATTTACATATTGAAAATACAAGTACTCAAGATTTGATAAAATCTTATGAAAATAATCTTTTTCATTATTATACTATGACAAAAGAATGTTTGCCTTACATTAAAAAAGAACAAGGCAGTATTTTAAATATAGTGAGTAAAACAGGCATCACAGGACAAGGAAGAACTTCAGCTTATGCTTCGGCCAAAGCGGCTCAAATGGGTTTTACTAGAGAATGGGCTTGTGCTTTTGCTAAGGATAATGTTAGGGTAAATGCTATAGCTCCTGCTGAAGTTATGACTCCTCTTTATGAAAAATGGCTGCAAAATTTTCCTAATCCTAAAGAGCAATATGAAAAAATCGCAAAAGCTATACCTTTAGGCCATCGTTTTACTACCATAGAGGAAATTGCAAATACAGCGGTTTTTACACTTAGTCCCCTTGCTTCACATACTACAGGGCAAATTTTAATGCCAGATGGAGGTTATGTGCATTTAGATAGAGCATTAAATTGGGATGAAAACTAAGGAGTAAAAAATGACTGATTCTAAAAATATAAAAATAGCTATTGTTTTGGTAACTTCTCTTTTCTTTTTATGGGGAGTAAGCTATGGACTTATTGATGTGATGAATAAAAATTTTCAAAATCATCTTCATATTAGCCAGCATGAAAGTGGCTTTTTACAGTTTGCTTATTTTGGTGCTTATTTTATCATAGCCTTACCCGCAGGTTATATAGCCAATAGATTTTCTTATAAAATGGGAATCATTTTTGGCTTAGCTCTTTATGCCATAGGAGCTTTGCTTATTATACCTGCTACAAATTTGGCTTCTTTTCATTTGTTTTTGTTTGCGTTTTTTATTTTAGCTTGTGGTATTGGTTCTTTAGAAACTAGTGCAAATCCCTACATGACAAAGCTTGGTGATGAAAAAAATGCGAGTTTTAGAATCAATGCTGCGCAAAGTTTTAATGGTTTGGGGCAATTTGTAGGACCTATTATAGGCGGAGCTTTATTTTTATCTATTACTAAACAAGAAGAGGGTGCGAGTAAAGAGCAAATCGAGGCTGCATTGGTAGCCAATATGGGAAATGTCCAGCTTGTTTATATAGGAATTGCTGTCATTGTTATTTTGATTTTAATTGCTTTTGTTGCAAATAAGCTTCCAGAAGGAAGTGCGGTAAGTGATGATTATAAGCAAAAAGATGATTCTAAGCCTATATATGTTTTTAAACACAGACATTTTAATTTAGGGCTTTTAGCGCAGTTTTTGTATATAGCCAATCAAGTTACAGCAGGAGCTTTTTTTATCAATTATGTTGTAGAACATAATGAAGGTTTAAAAGATGCGCAAGGTGCTTATTATTTTTCTATAGCTTTGGTTGCATTTATGTTAGGACGCATTGTTTCTACTCCTTTGATGAAGATAATCAAAGGTGAAAAAATTTTAGGATTTTATTCTCTAATCAATGTGCTTATATGTCTTAGTTTATATTTTGCTAGCGGGTTTTTTAGCATAGTGCTTTTAATAGCTTTATTTTTCTTTATGTCTATTTCTTTTCCTACTATTTTTGCGGTAGCAACAAAAAATTTACCTTTAAATCAAGTAAAACTAGGCGGATCTTTGCTTGTGATGAGTATAGTAGGTGGAGCGATTATGCCTATAATTATAGGCTTTATTAATGATCATTATGGTACAGGCACTGGGTATTTAGCAATGGCACCTTTGTTTTTATATGTGGCTTGGTATGGCTTTATAGGTTCAAAAGTGAGAAAAAATGCAAAAGATTTTTGATGCTCATCTGCACCTTTGGGATTTGGGAAAAATACCTATTTCATGGATAAAAGACGATGAAAAATTAGAGCAAAATTATGATTTTTTTAGGATGAAACAAGAATATAAAGAATTTGAATTTATAGGTGCTATGTATGTTGAGGTTAATAGTGATGATTTAGAAAAGGAAATCTTGTTTGCTTTGGAACAAAAAAAGCTTCATAATCTTTTGCTTTGCCTAGCAGATTTAAAACATAAAGAAAAACTTAATTCTTTTAGAGAAGTAATGCATGTAAGCAAAAAAGGAGCTAAAAGACTATTTGAAGCAGACTTTGAAGAAAAAATAGAAATTTTAAAAACTTTTAATATACCTTTTGAAGCTTGTATGAAAAATGAAGAACTCAGTTTTTTGGAAAATTTTTTAAATAAAAATTCAAATTTAAAAGTAGTTTTAAATCATCTAGGAAGTCCAAAAATAAATCGTTTAAATGAATACAAAAAAGATTTAAATCTTTTGAAAAAATTTCCAAATTTATATATCAAGCTTTCTACTCCTGATGATTTTTCACAAGAAACTCCCAAGGAATTTATTTTTGAACTTTTTGCTTTTTTAAAAGAAAATTTTAGCGAGGATAAGTTTATATTTGGCAGCAATTATCCAGTGTCTAATTTGTCTCCAAAGCAATGGATTGAGTTGATTATGCAAAGTAAGGTTTTTAAAGATTTGGACTTGATATTTTATAAAAATGCTTTATCAATTTATAAAGGAGAATGAATGCAAAGATACGGTCAAATCATAAAGATAAAAAAAGAGAAGATACAAAAATATAAAAATCTTCATGCAAAGCCTTATGAAGGGGTTTGTGAGATGATTAAAGAATGTAATATACAAAATTATTCCATTTATTTGTTTGGAGAATATTTATTTGCATATTTTGAATATGTGGGTGCTGATTTTGAAGCGGATATGGCTAAGATGGCAAGAGATGAAAACACGCAAAAATGGTGGAAAGTAACAGATCCTTGTCAAATATCTTTAGGTTATGCAGGACAAAAGTGGCTAAATATGGAAGAAGTGTTTCACTTAGACTAAAAAAGGAGAAAAAATGACAACTTATTTAAATTATATTGATGGAGAATTTATCCCACATAATGGGGATTTTATCGAAGTTTTAAATCCAGCTACTAAAGAAGTAATTTCAAAAGTAGCGAGTGCTTCTTTAGAAGATACTAAAAGAGCGATTGAAGCAGCCAAAAAAGCACAAAAATCTTGGGAGACTAAGCCAGCAATTGAGAGAGCAAATCATTTAAGAGAAATAGCTAGTTTAATACGCAAAAATGCTAATTTCTTAACCGAAGTTTTAATGCAAGAGCAAGGAAAAACCAGAGTTTTGGCTAGCATAGAGATTAATTTTACAGCAGATTATATGGATTATACGGCCGAATGGGCTAGAAGATATGAGGGTGAAATCATACAAAGCGATAGGGCTAATGAGCATATATATTTATATAAAAGTGCTATTGGGGTAATTGGTGGAATTTTACCTTGGAATTTTCCATTTTTCTTAATCGCAAGGAAGATGGCACCTGCTTTACTAACAGGAAATACTATTGTTATAAAGCCAAGCAGTGAAACTCCAAACAATGCTTTTGAATTTGCAAAGCTTGTTTCGCAAAGTTCTTTACCAAAAGGTGTTTTTAACTTAGTTGCAGGTAAAGGCAGTGTAGTAGGATATGAATTATCAAGCAATGAAAATATAGGTATGGTAAGTCTTACAGGAAGTGTTGAAGCAGGGACTAGAGTAATGGAAGCTGCAGCTAAAAATATTATCAAAGTTTCTTTAGAACTTGGTGGAAAGGCGCCAGCTATAGTGTGCAAAGATGCGGATATTGATTTAGCAGTAGAAGCGATTAAAGCAAGTAGAATTTGCAATAACGGACAGGTTTGTAATTGTGCTGAAAGAGCTTATGTGCATACAAGCGTTTATGATGAATTTGTAGACAAATTTGTAAAAGCCATGAGTAAAGTAAGTGTTGGAAATACTTTAAAGGGTGATTTTGATATGGGACCATTGGTCAATCAAGCAGGAGTTGATAATGCTTTGGCAATGCTTCAAAGAGCTACAGCTAAAGGAGCGATTGTAGAATGCGGTGGAAAAATCACTGATACAAGTGGGTATTATTTTCCCGCAAGCGTTCTTACTAATGTTAAACACGAAGATGAGATCATGCAAAAAGAAATTTTTGCTCCGATTTTACCTATTGCTAAATTTGATACACTTGATGAAGCTATTGATATGGCAAATGATTGTGAATATGGTCTTACAAGTTCTATTTATACACAAAATTTAGATATAGCAATGAGAGCTAGTAGAGAAATTAAATTTGGTGAAACTTATATTAATCGTGAAAATTTTGAGGCTATGCAAGGTTTTCATGCAGGCTTTAGAAAAAGTGGCATAGGCGGAGCTGATGGAAAACATGGTCTTGAAGAATATTTAGCTACCCATGTGGTATATTTGCAGTATAATACTAATAAACAATGATTTTTATCCTATCTAAATTTTTAGATAGGAGTTATTATAATCTTGGAATCAAGTATGATGCTTTATAACTATGGATTAAACACTTTTTTAGCAATTTCTTAAAATCAATTTTGGAATTTTTCATTTTGTCTAAAATGAGTAAGATTATTTTTATAAGTAAAACAATAATTAAAAATTAGTTTATGTTTTATAAATATTAATGTAAATTATGTAGGTTTATTTTATAAAAATTTTTAAAAGCATTTAAATTATTTCTAGTTTATATTTTTGTAAGTAAATTTTAGATATCATCCAAAGTTTATTACATTTTTAAAGAAAGGAATTATTGTGCCTACCATAAATCAATTGGTTAGAAAAGAGCGCAAAAAAGTTTTAGAAAAATCTAAATCTCCAGCGCTTAAAAATTGTCCACAAAGAAGGGGAGTTTGCACTAGGGTTTATACTACAACACCTAAAAAACCAAACTCAGCGTTAAGAAAAGTTGCCAAAGTAAGACTTACTAGTGGCTTTGAAGTGATCAGCTATATTGGCGGTGAAGGTCATAACTTACAAGAACACAGCATTGTTTTAGTGCGTGGCGGTAGGGTAAAAGACTTACCAGGGGTTAAATATCACATCGTTCGTGGTGCTCTTGATACAGCAGGTGTTGCAAAAAGAACAGTTTCTCGTTCTAAATATGGTGCTAAACGCCCTAAAGCAGGCGCTGCAAAATAATCATTCATACAGACAAATCCGTTAGATTTGATTTTGTTTGAGTAAAATTTAAAATTTGAAGGAAAAATAATGAGAAGAAGAAAAGCTCCGGTAAGAGAAGTCTTGCCTGATCCGATTTATGGTAATAAAGTAATCACAAAATTTATTAATTCTTTAATGTATGATGGCAAAAAAAGCACAGCTACAACAATTATGTATGGTGCTTTAGAAGCTATCGATAAAAAAGGTGGCGAGAAAAAAGGTATTGATATTTTTAATGATGCGATTGAAAATATTAAGCCTTTATTAGAAGTAAAATCTCGTCGTGTTGGTGGTGCGACCTATCAAGTTCCAGTTGAAGTTCGTCCTGCTAGACAACAAGCTTTGGCGATTCGTTGGATTATTTCTTTTGCAAGAAAAAGAAGCGAAAGAACCATGATTGATAAACTTGCAGCTGAGCTTTTGGATGCTGCTAATAGCAAAGGTGCTTCATTTAAGAAGAAAGAAGATACTTATAAAATGGCTGAAGCAAATAAAGCATTTGCTCACTATCGTTGGTAAGGAAGGAGTGTGTATGTCAAGAAATACTCCTTTAAAAAAAGTTAGAAATATCGGTATTGCTGCACATATTGATGCAGGAAAAACAACTACAAGTGAGAGAATTCTTTTCTTTACAGGTATGAGTCATAAGATAGGCGAGGTGCATGATGGTGCTGCGACTATGGACTGGATGGAGCAAGAAAAAGAAAGAGGTATTACTATTACCTCTGCTGCAACAACTTGTTTTTGGAAAGATCATCAAATTAACCTTATAGACACTCCGGGCCACGTGGACTTTACTATAGAAGTTGAAAGATCTATGCGTGTTCTTGATGGTGCTGTTGCAGTATTTTGTTCAGTAGGTGGGGTACAACCTCAAAGCGAAACTGTTTGGAGACAAGCAAATAAATATGGTGTTCCAAGAATAGTTTTTGTAAATAAAATGGATAGAATCGGCGCAAACTTCTATAATGTAGAAGATCAAATTCGTAATCGCTTAAAAGCTAATCCAGTTCCACTCCAAATTCCAATTGGCGCTGAGGATAATTTTAAAGGCGTAATCGATCTTGTAACTATGAAAGCTTTAGTTTGGGAAGATGATACTAAGCCAACGGATTATGTAGAAAAAGAAATTCCAGCTGAACTTAAAGAAAAAGCAGAAGAATATCGCACAAAAATGATAGAAGCAGTTTCAGAAACTTCAGATGAGTTAATGGAAAAATATCTAGGCGGTGAAGAATTAAGCCTCGAGGAAATTAAAACCGGTATTAAAGCAGGGTGCTTAAGTCTTTCTATTGTTCCTATGCTTTGTGGAACTGCATTTAAAAATAAGGGTGTTCAACCTTTACTTGATGCTGTTGTGGCTTATTTGCCAGCTCCAGATGAAGTTGCTAATATCAAAGGGGAATATGAAGACGGAACAGAAGTTTCTGTAAAATCAACTGATGATGGCGAATTTGCAGGACTTGCATTTAAAATCATGACTGACCCATTTGTAGGACAATTGACTTTCGTGCGTGTTTATCGTGGATGTTTAGAAAGCGGTTCTTATGCTTATAACTCAACCAAAGATAAAAAAGAAAGAATTGGTCGTTTGTTAAAAATGCACTCTAATAAAAGAGAAGAAATTAAAGTTCTTTACGCAGGAGAAATCGGTGCAGTTGTAGGACTTAAAGATACTTTAACAGGGGATACTCTTGCAAGTGAAAAAGATAAAGTAATTCTTGAAAGAATGGATTTCCCAGATCCTGTTATTTCTGTTGCAGTAGAACCAAAAACTAAAGCAGATCAAGAAAAAATGTCTATTGCACTAAATAAACTAGCTCAAGAAGATCCAAGCTTTAGAGTTTCTACGGATGAAGAAAGTGGCCAAACTATCATTTCAGGTATGGGTGAGTTACACCTTGAAATTATTGTTGATCGTATGCTTCGTGAATTTAAAGTGGAAGCTGAAGTGGGACAACCTCAAGTTGCTTACCGCGAAACCATTAGAAAAACTGTTGAGCAAGAATACAAATACGCTAAGCAATCAGGCGGTCGTGGTCAGTATGGACATGTATTCTTACGCCTTGAACCGCTTGAGCCAGGAAGTGGATATGAGTTTGTTAATGATATCAAAGGTGGGGTGATTCCAAAAGAATATATTCCTGCAGTAGATAAGGGTGTTCAAGAAGCATTGCAAAATGGTGTTTTAGCAGGTTATCCAGTAGAAGATGTTAAAGTAACTGTTTATGATGGAAGCTACCATGAGGTGGATTCATCAGAGATGGCATTTAAACTTGCTGCTTCTATGGGCTTTAAAGAGGGTGCTAGAAAAGCAGGTGCTGTAATCCTTGAGCCTATGATGAAGGTTGAAGTTGAAACTCCTGAAGATTATATGGGTGATGTAATTGGTGACCTTAATAAGCGTCGTGGTCAAGTAAATAGCATGGATGAAAGAGGCGGAAATAAAATCATCACAGCATTTTGTCCTTTGGCTGAAATGTTTGGATATTCAACTGATCTTAGAAGCCAAACTCAAGGTCGTGCGACTTATTCTATGGAATTTGATCATTATGATGAAGTTCCTAAAAATGTTGCTGAGGAAATCATTAAAAAGAGAAATGGTTAAGTATTAAAGCGGGATTTTCCCGCTTTTGTCCTCGTAGCTCAGCAGGATAGAGCGCAAAATTCCTAATTTTGAGGTCGTGAGTTCGAATCTCGCCGTGGACACCATTTAAATTTTTTAAATAAACTTAAATAGAATATAAATTTCAAGGAAAATTATGTTGAAATTTTTTTTCACAATATCATTATCTTCCTTACTTTTTGCTCAAAATTTTATAGATTTTGCAAGTCAAAATAATGTTTTAAAACAGGAACAAAACACAAGCAAAGAAAATACTCCTTTAAAAAGAATTAAAATTCCAACCCATTGAAAATGCAAGATAGTATTAAATTAGCCCAATTGAGTGACGGTTATCGTTACAACAGCGATTCTTTACTTTTAGCTGATTTTGTTTTAGAAATGGGTATTAAAAATCAAGTCTTGGAAGTAGGTTCGGGATGTGGTATTATAGGAATTTTACTTAAAAAATTTGTTTCTAATTTAGATTTATCTTTGCTTGATATACAACAAGAAAATATAGAACTCATTCATCGTAATCTAAAACAAAATAATATACAAGCTGAAGTATTGCATGAAGATTTTAGAAATTTTCAAAATGATAAAAAATTTGATTTTATAGTTTGTAATCCACCTTTTTATAGAGATGGGGCGCATGAGGGTAAAAATACGCATAAAAATATAAGTAAATTTCAAAAATATTTAACATTAGATGAATTTATTGCCAGATCTAATGCTTTATTAAAGCCTATGGGAGTGTTATATTTTTGTTATGAGGCTTTAGCTTTAGATAAAATTTGCCTTGTTTTAGAGAGTAAAAAGCTAAAATTAACTAAAATTCGTTTTATACATACTCATCAAAATATTTCAGCAAGACTTGTCTTGGTGCAAGCTAGAAAAAGTGTAAAATCGCCTTGTGAGATTTTACCCCCTTTTTTTATCTATAAAAATGAGAATTTGAGTGAGCAAATGCAAGAGATTCACTCTAGATTTAGGTTGGAAAGTTATGATATTTAATAAAGATTTTTCTTATGGATTTAATGAAAATGCTTGTCAAGAATGCGGTGGAAAATGTTGCACAGGAGAAAGTGGCAATATTTTTGCGAGCAAGGAAGAATTAGAAGCATTAAGAAAGCATTTAAATTTAGAAAGCAAAGAATTTGCTGAAAAATACTTGAGAAAAGTGGGCTTTAAAATGAGTTTTAAGGAAGTCGAGTGTGAAGATGGCTTTGCTTGCATTTTTTTTGATACTCAAAAAAGAAATTGTAGTATCTACGATTTTCGTCCAAAACAATGCAGAACTTTTCCATTTTGGGAATATTTTAAAACACATCAAGAGGAGCTAAAAAAAGAATGTATAGGAATTTGTTATTTGTCTTAATAGGCTTTTTTTTAACTGCGTGTGGGGCTTCAAAAACGATTATAGCTTACCCCGATTATAAGCAGCAAAAGAGCAATGAATTTGATTTAAGGATCATGAAAGCTTATAATTATGAATATTTTAATCAATATGAAGAAGCTAGAGATGAGTTTTTGGCACTTTTTAGGGATTATAATATTACTAATTTTTTAGAAAATGCATTTTTGCTAACTCTAGCAAACAACCTTGATAAAAAAGAAGAGATAAATAATATAGCCAAGCCTTATCTTGGTAAGAGTGATAATCTTAAGCGTCTTAGTGCACTTTATGCCTTAAATTCTTATAATCTTAAAGAAGCTCAAGAGCTTATCCAAGGGCTTTTAAAGAAAAAAAGTGATGATCCAAGAAATTTAGAGCTTTATGGAGATGTATTAATACGCCAAAATAATTTAAAAGATGCCATAAAATATTATCAACTAGCCTATAATCAAGTTCAAAACGAGGAGATTTTGTTTAAGCTCGTGGGTGTTTATGCTATATTAAATGATACTTCAAGCATTAAAAATATACTAGAAAATTCAAAAAATATTAATGGTTGCACTCTTAAAACTTGCATTTTACTAGCAAAGATTTATAATGATGAGGGCAATAGCAAAGCTTTACAAGAAATTTATATAGAGCTTTATAATATTACAAAAAACAAAAGCTTTATCCTAGCTCTTATCGAGCTTTTAAGTTCTCAAAACAAAGACAAAGAAGCATTGCATTTTGCTTTAAAATATAATGCAGATGATGATATGAAGCTTTATTTATATCAAAGGTTAAAATTATACAACAAGGCTAAAGATCTTAGTATGCAAATTTATAAACGCACTCAAGAGAAAGAATATCTTTTGCGTGCAGCAGTGTTTGAATTTGAAGAAGCAAATTTGAATAAAAAAATCACTCCGCAGGTTGTTGCTCTTGTGAGCGAAAAATTTTCTAATGCGATTGATGAAAATAGTGATGCTTTGTATTTGAATTATTATGGGTATTTATTGATAGATTATGATTTAGATCTTAAAAAAGGTATGAAATTGGTTGAACTTGCCTTAAAAAAAGAGCCTCAAAATTTATACTATTTGGATTCTTTAGCGTGGGGGTATTATAAACAAGGTGATTGTAAAAAGGCTTGGGAAATTTTGAAGCAAACTTTAGAGGATAAAGAATTTGCAAATTCTGATGAGAGCAAGGCTCATGCAAAAGCAATAAAGGCGTGTATTAAACCATGATTTTAGATAAAATTTTTGAAAAAACTAAAGAAGATTTAAAAGAGCGTAAGGCGCAACTGCCTTATGATATGTTGGGACGATCCTTAGCATCGAATCCTTTTTTTCCTAAAGATGTTAAAGCTGCTTTAAAAAGAATAGAAAATGAAGTAAGAATTATCGCAGAGGTTAAAAAAGCCAGTCCAAGCAAGGGGGTTATAAGGGAAAATTTTGATCCTTTAGATATAGCTTTAAAATACGAAAAAAATGGAGCTGCTGCTATTTCAGTTTTAACAGAACCGCATTTTTTTCAAGGAAGCTTAGAATATCTTAGCATGATACGCCGCTATACGCGCGCTCCTTTATTACGAAAGGATTTTATCTTTGATGAGTATCAAATTTTAGAAGCTTTGGTTTATGGGGCGGATTTTGTTTTGCTTATCGCTAGAATGTTAAGTATGAAAGAGCTTAAAAGATTGCTTGAATTTGCAAGACATTTGGGGCTTGAAGCTTTGATAGAAATTCACGATAAAGAAGATTTGAGTAAGGCGATTTTTTCAGGAGCTGATATTATAGGTATAAATCATCGCAATTTAGATGATTTTTCTATGGATATGAATTTATGCGAGAAGCTCATCCCGCAAATTCCAAATTCAAAAATTATTATTGCAGAAAGTGGCTTAGAGGATAAAGATTTTTTAAGGCATTTGCAAAATTTAGGTGTTGATGCTTTTTTAATCGGAGAATATTTTATGCGTCAAAACGATGAAGGAGAGGCTTTGAAAGCCTTGCTTTAAAAGGATAAAAATGCAGTATTTGTATGCACCATGGCGAAGTGAGTATTTTGAAAAAGAAAAGAGCGAGTGCCCTTTTTGTGATTGTGCTAATAAAATCAAAAGCGACGAAGAATTAGGAGTGATTTTTAGAGCTAAGTATTGTTTTGGCGTGATGAACCGCTATCCTTATTCTGCAGGGCATTTTATGATAATACCTTATTTGCATGAAGAGCATATAGAAAATTTAAGTGATGAAGCTTGGCAAGAGATAAGTCAATTTGTGCGTCTAGGGGTAAGAATTTTAAAAAGTGAACTCCATGCAGGTGGGGTAAATATCGGTATGAATTTGAGTAAAGATGCGGGTGCTGGGATAGCTCCTCATTGTCATTATCACCTAGTGCCGCGTTGGGCAGGGGATACTAATTTTATCACCACTATAGGAGAGACTAGGGTTTGTGGTACCAATATAGAACAAGTTTATCAAAAACTTGTTTTGGCGTTTAAAAATGTTAAATGAAGTAGATTTTGCAGAATTTCAAAAAGAAAATTTCTCTCTTTTAATCGATGCAAGAAGCCCTAGGGAATTTTTACATTCTCATTTGATAGGGGCGCTGAATTTTTATGCTTTAAATGATGAAGAATATCAAGAAATAGGAACAATTTATAAAAAAAATCAAGCCTTAGCTAAGGCTAGGGGTGCGAGTTATATTTGTCAAAATATGTCAAAGCATATCTTAGAGCTTACTCAAAAATTCCGCATAGGAGATAAGATTGGAATTTACTGTTCTCGTGGGGGTTTGCGTTCAAAATCTATCGCAGTGATTTTGAGCGAATTAGGCTATAGAGTGGTGCGTTTAAAGGGTGGCTTTAAAGCTTATAGAAGTTTTTTAGCACATTATTTTGATAATGAAATAAATTTAGAATTTTTTGCTCTTTGTGGTAATACAGGCTGTGGAAAAACAGAGCTTTTGGAGCTTTTACCCCATCATTTAAATTTAGAAAAAATGGCAAATCATCTAGGCTCTTCTTTTGGCGATATTTTAGGTACTCAACCTACGCAAAAAGCTTTTGAAGCAAGCCTTTTTCATACTTTAAATTCTTTAAAAGATTTTATCTTTATAGAGAGTGAAAGTCGTAAAATAGGCGAAATAGTTTTGCCTTTAAAGCTTTATGAAAAAATGCAAAAAGCATTTAAAATTCATTGTTTTTGTTCTTTAGAAAAGCGCATAGACAGGATACAAAAGATCTATCAAGAAAAAATGACTCCTTTGAAATTTAAAGAATGTCTTGCTAAGATCAGTCCTTATATCAGTGTAAATCTTCGTCAGGATTTGCTAAAAAGTTATGAGCAAAGAGAATGGCAAAGGCTTATTGCTTTGCTTTTGGCTTATTATGATAAGAGTTATAAAAAGCCACAAAAAATAGATTTTGAGCTAAACACTGATGATATCTTCAAAGCCAAAGAAGAGCTTTTAGGCTATTTTAAAACGCAATTGCTTTTTTAATACTAGATAATTTCTACTTTTAATTTAAAAAAACTTTTACTAAATCATCAAAATTTTCTTTATTATCTTGCAAGAATTCTTTTTTATTGTTTTGGTTTAGCCCCAAATTTTTATTTTAATGCTAGTAAATTTGAATTATAGAGAAGTAAAATATTTTTTAAAATACCTATTTATAGTAATTTAAGATAAAAAAATAAATTTTGATAAAAAAAATATATAAAATATTTCTTAAATTTATATTTTTTTAAACCATTTTAAATATAATTATCTCGCAATTAAATTTTGTAAGAAAGGACAGGTAAATGAATGCGATAAATTCAAGTTTTATTGTGTTGTGTACTTTGCTAGTTTTGCTTATGACTCCAGCTTTGGCAATGTTTTATTCAGGTATGGTAAGAAGTAAAAATACTCTTAATACCATAATGAATTGCTTTATTGTTTTTGGTGTTATTACTTTACAATGGGTAGTGCTTGGATTTAGTCTTTCTTTTGGTAAAGATGAAGGACTTGGGCTTGTAGGAAATTTCGAGAATTTCCTCTTAGAGGGTATTAGCGGATACAACGCTTCAGGCGTTCCAAATATTCTTTTTGTGATTTTTCAAATGATGTTTGCACTTATTGCATCTGCTATTATAACAGGCTCTTTGGTGGGAAGAATCAAACTGGGTGTTTTGGTGATATTTCTACTTTTTTGGAGTACTTTAGTTTATGATGTGTTAGCGCATATGATTTGGAGCAGTGAGGGATTTTTGCTTAAAAGAGGAAGTCTTGATTTTGCTGGGGGCGGTGTTGTGCATATCAGCTCCGGGGTTGCCGGACTTGTAGGAGCTTTGATGGTAGGCGCTAGAAAAAGTGATGATGAGGATAAAAACGCGCATTCTATTCCTTATGCTTTCTTGGGTGCGATTTTGCTTTTTATAGGATGGTTAGGTTTTAATGCTGGAAGTGCTGGCGAAATGAATGATATTGCTATCAATGCTTTTATAGTAAGTATTATATCAGCAGCTTGTGGCTTTTTATCTTGGGTGGTACTTGAGTGGCTCATCCATAAAAAACCGACTATTTTAGGTGGACTTAGTGGGCTTGTAGCAGGGCTTGTGGGAATTACTCCAGCTTGCGGTTATGTAGATATTTATGCTTCTCTTGTTATAGGGACTTTGTCTTCTGTGTTTTGTTATTTTGGTTTAAGTTTTATCAAATACAAACTCAAATGGGATGATTCTTTAGATGCCTTTTCTTTACATGGAATCGGGAGGTATTTGGGGAGGAATTGCCACAGGGCTTTTTGCAAGTGCTAAAGTAAATCCTAATGTGATTGCCCAAAATGCACTTGGCGAGGGATTTTTTATCAGCGGAAGTTTGGAACTTTTAAAAGAGCAAATTTTTGCTATTGTGATTTGTGTGGTTTTGTCAGCTCTTATAAGCTTTGTTATTTTTAAGATTATCTCTTGTTTTACAGACTTAAGAGTAAAAGAAGAAGTAGAGCAAAAAGGCTTAGATGTGAGTTTGCACGGAGAAAAAGCTTATACTTTAGCTTAGTTGGCTAAATTTTTACTAAAAAGTCCTTGTAATCATAAACAAGGACTTCAAAATCATTCTTAATTAAAATCAGACAAATACTTTAAAATAAAGTGGATAAATTCATCACTATCATTTGGGCAAGTGATTAAATCATAATCGCACTTTGCTAAATGTTTATACTCCATACCTAGCTCAAAAATCGTTTCAGAACAATCTATGCAAAAAGAAATAGGATAAATCAAAGCTTTGTTATCTAAATTTGCCAAAATATCGCTCGTATTTGGCTCAAGCCATTTTACTGGACCTAATTTTGATTGATAAGCTAAGATAATTTCATCAAAATGATCTTTTAATCTTTCTTTTAAAAGCTCTACATGATGATTGACATGTTTTTCATATAAATCGCCCTTGTCGATAATACTTTGCGGTAAAGAATGTGCTGAAAAAATTAAAGTTTTAGCATCAAACTCACTTTTTTTGGTCAAAATATGAGAAACAATCGTCTCATTATAAAGCTCATCTTCGTAAAAAATATCTACAATCTTTATTTTTGCCTTGATTTTTTGTTTTAAAATTTCATTTTGCAAAACTTCAAGCGATGAAGTAACTGTGGTGCTTGAGTGGTGTGGATAAAGTGGAAAAAGAATGATTTCATCATTTTCACTTAAAGTGTATTTTTGCAAAACTTCATTGGCAAAAGGCGGCACATAAAGATTGACAAAATCAAATTTAAAGTCTTTTGTTTTTGCATTAAGCTTTTCGCACAAACTTTGAGTAAGTTCATTGAGTGGAGATTTTCCACCCATTTGTTTATAATTTTCTCTCATAGCTTTTACGCGAGATTTCGTAATAATCCACGCCACAAATCTTCTTATAAATTTATTTTTAATACCCAAAATATAAGGATCATTAAACATATTTTTTAAAAAAGTTTCACAATCTTGTAAATTTGTGGCTCCGCCCATATTTAAAAATAAAACTAATTTCATCTAAAAACCTTTTTTTAATTTTATTTTACTTCAGTATGGATTTAAAATCAATAAATTTTTATCTAAGTGTTTTATTGAAACTCAAGTTATTTGGAGTTTATTGCATTATTTTAGAAAAATTAAAATTTTTCTAAAATTTCTTGCACAGCATAAGCATTTTGTATATTTGCTAGGTAATTTTCCTTATTTAAAAGCAAATCATATAAAGCCATATGTTCGCCAAAAAGGGGTGTTTGTGTCATCAGTTCTAAGTTTTGTCCATCTTTACTTAGGGAAAAATCTGCTAAATTTGCCTCGTAAAAATGATTTTTACTCACAAGTGTAATTTTTCTTAGTCTTTGCGTACTGTTCCAGCTTTGATGCACACAAGCGATCGTTTTTTCTAGCTTGCAGGTTATAATGCTTTCATCTTCTCTTTGTTTGTCTTTATTGAAGCTTTTTAAAATGTTAGCGTTTATAATTTTCTCTGCGCTTAAAAAATGAAGTAAGTCAAGATCATGCACAGCCAAATCTTGTAAAATTCCTACATCACTGATTCTTTGCGGATAGGTGGAAAATCTTTGTATATTGATGCTGATAATTTCTTCATTTTGAAGCTCTTTTTTTAGAGCTAAAACCGCAGGATTAAATCTTTCACAAAATCCCACACCCACTTTTACACCATAGCTTTTAGCTAAATTTGAAATTTCATCTATTTCATTTAAATTCAGCGCTAAAGGCTTTTCGATTAATACACATTTACACTTGCAAAAAACCTTTCTAGCTATTTCTAAATGTGAATTTGTCGGCGTTGCAATGATGATGATATCATTATCTTGATTTAAAAATTCATCTAAATTAGTAAAAAAGGGTGCATTTAAATTTTTATTTTCAACCATATCAAACAAAGCATTGATTTTAAAATTTTTATTTTTACCAAGCTCGTTTAAATGGTTTTGCCCCATTTTTCCAAGGCCTATAATTCCTATTTTCAAGAGAAAAATCCTTCATTTTCAAGCTCACTTAAAACTTGTTTTAAAAGTTTGATTTTTTCCCATTGAGAATGAGTGAAGATTTCATTTCCTTCTTCAGTGGAGCTAAAGCCACATTGTGTGCTGATTTCAATTTGTTTTGGATTTAAAAATTGAGCTGCTATTTTTACTCTTGCTTTTAACTCTTCTACGCTTGGACTTTCATTGGTTTTGCTAGTAAGAATTCCTAAAACCGCAATTTGATCGTTGATGTATTTTAAAGGTTCAAAATCTCCAGCCCTTTCATCATCAAATTCTAAGAAGAATTTATCGACTCTAAGCTCGCCAAAAAGCTTCTTAGCGACTTTCATATAGCTCCCACTTGCCACATAGCGACTGCGGTAGTTTCCACGACAAATATGAATTGCACTCATTATGTTTTTTGGCATAGTTTTTAAACTCTCATTTAAAAAATCTACATATTCTTCACAAATATCATCTGCGTTGATCTCATTTAAAGCGCAAAATTCATAATCACATAAAGAACCAAAGCTTGTATCATCAAGTTGCAAATATACTCCACCAAGAGCTGCAAATTCTTTGTAAAAATTTTCATAAGCATTTAAAATATCATTTTTAAGTTTTGTAAAATCTTTACCATAGTAATTAAATTCTGTGTTTTTGTCCCCACGGATAAAAAGCATATATAAAAGCATTGATGGACTTGGAATGGTAAGTTTTAAGCGATTTGTATCTATTTTTAAACCTTTTGCAATTTGCATTAATCTTTCAAAATCTTTTAAAAAAGGATGGTTATTGCACTCGATTTTACTTTCAATTTCTATGCCCTCAGCCCTTGTTTCTATCCCTTTAAAGATATAACCCTTTTCTTTTTTGATTTTTTTAATGCCGCCAAAACCCCAGTAAAAATCAAGATGCCACCAAGAACGGCGTAATTCCCCATCGCTTAAATAATAAATTCCCGCCTTATCACACTCTTCTAAAAGATCTCTTATGCAAGAATCTTCAATGCTGCGAAGTTGTTCTTCATCGATTTTTCCCAAGGCAAAATTTTCTCTAGCTTCTTTTAAAATTTTAGGTCTTAAAAAAGAGCCCACTTGATCTAATTTCATAGTCCTTCCTTAAACACTTTAATTACACTTTCTTGCTCACTTTGACTTAAAAATGCTGAAAATGGCAAGGATAAAATATGCTTACTCGCAAATTCTGATTTTTCTAATTTTAAATGCGAAAATTCACTGAAGCAAGGTTGTTTGTGAAGTGGTGTAGGATAATGGATAGCATAAGGAATGTTTGCTTTTTCAAAAGCTTTTAAAACTCTAGCTCTATCCTCTACTAAAACGCTATATTGCGCATAAGCACTGATGGCGTTTTCATCAATCTTTGGAATTTGGCAATTTGTCAAATTTTCGTTGTAGAATTTTGCTATTTCTTGTCTTTTGTTAATTTCTTCATCTAGGTGTTTTAATTTTACATTTAAAATGGCTGCTTGAAGTGTATCAAGACGAGCATTTATCCCTATAAATTCATGTTTATAACGATCAGTTTGTCCATGATTGAGTAAAATTCTTAATTTTTTAGCTATGCTCTCATCATTGCAAAAAATCGCTCCACCATCGCCATAAGCCCCCAAAGGCTTAGAAGGAAAAAAGCTAGTGCATGAAATTTTGGCAATAGAGCAAGATTTTTCACCCTTAAAGCTTGCTCCAAAACTTTGTGCGCCGTCTTCAATCAAGCTTATATTTTTACTTTCGCAAAAGGTGTTTAATTCTTGTAAGTTGCTCATTTGACCAAACATACTCGCAGCAATAATTGCTTTTGTTTTAGGGCTGATAGCATTTTTTAAGAGTTCAAAATCGATATTAAAATTATCTAAATTTATATCTACAAATACAGGCTTAGCTCCAAGTAATGCGACCATTTCAGCGGTAGCTATAAAAGTAAAGCTAGGTACTATGACTTCATCTTCTTGTTTGATATCTAAAGCCCTTAAAGCAAGATATAAAGCACTTGTGCCACTTGAGCATCCTATGGCGTGTTGTACATGAGTGTATCGGGCTAAATTCGCTTCAAATTCGTTTAATTTTGCACCTCCTATAAAAGAGGAGCTTGATAAAACACTTGCAATTTCAGAATCGATTTCTTCTTTATACTGAAGATATTGAGCTTGGAGATTGATAAAATTCATAAAAAACCTTGAAAATTAAAGAAATTAATTAAAAAGGCTTATTGTATTTTAGTTTTACTTAATTTAAAGTAATTTTGGTATGATATGCTTTTATAAAAATTTCTTAGGAAAATCTTATGGATGTTAGAAGTGAATATTTAAATTTTTTTAAGTCTAAGGGTCATGAAATCACCCCTTCAAGTCCTTTAGTTCCTGATGATGCAACCTTGCTTTTTACAAATGCGGGAATGGTGCCTTTTAAAAGTATATTTATAGGAGAAGTGCCTCGTCCAAACCCACCACGCAAAACAAGCTGCCAAACTTGTATAAGAGCAGGGGGAAAACACAATGATTTAGATAATGTAGGCTATACTGCTCGCCATCATACTTTTTTTGAAATGTTAGGAAACTTCAGCTTTGGGGATTATTTTAAAGAACAAGCTATCGCTTATGCTTGGGAATTTGTAACCGAGGTATTAAAACTTCCCAAAGATAGACTTTATGTAACCGTACATGAAAGCGATGATGAAGCGTTTAAATTGTGGCAAAAACATATCCAAAAAGAAAGAATTTATAGATTTGGCGATAAGGATAATTTTTGGCAAATGGGCGATACAGGTCCTTGTGGTCCTTGTAGTGAGATTTTTTATGATCAGGGTGAAGAGTATTTTAATGGCGAAGAAGATTATATGGGTGGAGATGGAGATAGGTTTTTAGAAATTTGGAACCTTGTTTTCATGCAGTATGAAAGAAGTGCTGATGGTAAACTTACACCTTTGCCAAAACCAAGTATTGATACAGGAATGGGGCTTGAGAGGGTTACGGCTATCAAAGAGGGTAAATTTAGCAATTTTGACAGCTCGCTTTTTATGCCTATTATCAATGAAATTGCAAAACTTTGTGGGAAAACTTATGTTTATGAAAGCGGAGCTAGCTTTAGAGTTATAGCTGATCATATAAGATCGAGTGTATTTTTGCTCGCTCAAGGAACGAGTTTTGATAAAGAGGGTAGGGGCTATGTTTTACGCCGTATTTTACGCCGTGCTTTAAGACATGGGTATTTATTGGGGCTTAAAAAACCTTTTATGTATAATTTAGTTGATGTAGTTTGCAAGCTTATGGGCGAGCATTATACCTACCTTAATGAAAAGAAAGATTTTGTAAAAGAGCAAATCCGCTTAGAAGAAGAGAGATTTTTAAGCACTATAGAAAACGGTATTGAAATTTTTAATGAAGAGCTTAAAAATACCAAAGAAGTTTTTAGCGGAGAGGTTGCATTCAAGCTTTATGATACCTATGGTTTTCCACTTGATTTAACGCAAGATATGTTAAGAGAAAAAAATCTTGTGGTAGATGAAGCTAAATTTGAAGAATTGATGAATGAACAAAAAAATCGTGCAAAAGCTTCTTGGAAAGGAAGCGGCGATAAGGTAGCAAGTGGAGATTTTAAAAATTTACTTGAAAAATTTGGAGAAAATTGCTTTGTGGGTTATGAAAAAACAGAATGTCAAGCCACCGTTTTAGCTCTTTTAGATGAAGATTTTAAAGAAGTTTCAAGTCTTAAAGGTTTAGGTTGGGTTATGCTTGATAATACTCCTTTTTATGCAACAAGTGGGGGGCAAATTGCTGATACAGGATATATAGGAACTAGCGAAGTGCTAGATACTCAAAAGTTTTTCAATCTCAATCTTAGTCTTGTAAAAGCTAATGAAGAAATCAAGCTTAATGATAAAATCATAGCAAAAATTGATACCGACAAAAGAGAACAAACTGCACGCCATCATTCAGCTACTCATCTTTTACATCACGCTTTAAGAGAAATTTTGGGTTCTCATATCAGTCAAGCAGGTTCTTTGGTTGAAAGCAATAAATTAAGATTTGATTTTACTCATCACAAAGCTTTAAGCAAGGAAGAATTAGAAAGTATTGAAAAAAGAGTTAATGAAATGATCATTAGCTCAAGCGAAACAATCTTAGAGAATATGCCTTTAGAAGATGCTAAAAAAAGTGGAGCCATTGCTTTATTTAATGAAAAATATCAAGGCAATGTACGCGTTTTAACTTTAGGTGAAAGTAAAGAGCTTTGTGGGGGAACTCATGTAAAAAATACAGCTCAAATAGGAAGTTTTTACATAGTTAAAGAAAGTGGTGTAAGTGCAGGTGTAAGGCGTATAGAAGCGGTTGTTTCAAGAGCAGCTTTAGAATTTTGCAAGACTTTTATGAATGAAAATCTAAACCTTAAAGAAGAGCTTAAAAGCAATGATTTAAGTCTTGGGGTAAAAAAACTTAAAAATGAAATTCTAAAATTAAAAAACGAGCTTAAAAATTCTAACAAATCACAACTTAACTCAAGCAATATCAATGGAGTTCAAATTTGCGTTGAATGCGTGGAAAGTGGTGATATAAAAACCATGATTGATGAATTTAAAAACAAATTTGAAAAAGCTGCTATTTTACTAATACAAACAAAAGATGATAAGATAACCCTTGCAGCAGGTGTGAAAAATTGTCCTTTAAAGGCTGGAAATTTGGTTAAAAATATAGCTCAAATTTTAGGCGGCAATGGCGGCGGAAGAGATGATTTTGCTACAGCAGGCGGTAAAGATATAAGCAAGATAGATGAAGCTTTAAAACAGGCTTTAGATTTGATCCAAAAAGGACTTTAAGCAATGTTAATTCTTGCTTCAAGTTCTGTTTCTAGATCGAATTTACTCAAAGAGACAAAGATTGAATTTCAGCAAATAAGCTTTGATTATGATGAAAATTTAGACAAAAATTTAAAGCCTAGTATTTATGTGCAAAAAATCGTCTTAGAGAAAGAAAGACAATTTTGCACGACTTATGAAGAGAAATTTAAAGATGAAACTTTACTCTTTGCAGACAGCATAGTTTGTATAGGAGATAAAATTCTTACCAAAGCAAATACAAAAGAAGAAGCTTATGAAATGCTTGGTTTACAAGATGGAAAATATGCTAGTATTTTAAGTGCTTTTTTGTTAAAGAATTTAAAAAAAAGAGTTTTCTCTCTTTCAAAAACAACGCTTTATTTTTCAAAATTTGATCCTCGTGATTTAAAAGATTATGTAGAAAATGGATTTTATAAGGGTAAAGCAGGGGCGATTATGTGTGAGGGTTTTCATAAAAACTATATCATTAAACAAGAGGGAAATTTAAACACTGCTTTAGGACTTGATACTCAAAATTTAAAGGCTTATTTATGAAAATTTTAAAATATATATTTTCATTTTTTGTTGTGTGTTTGATCGCTGTATTTATTTATGTGGCCTATCTTTTCACAAATGCAGATACTCAAGGATATACTTTTAAAGAGTATAAACCTCCACTTACAACGCAAATTTACGATAGAAATGGAAAATTAGTAGCCAATATCTTTGAACAACATCGTTTTTATGCAAGCTATGAAGAATTACCCCCGCGTCTTATAGAGGCTCTTGTAGCTATAGAAGATACTAGCTTTTTTGAACATGATGGGGTAAATATTGATGCTATTTTTAGGGCTATTGTTAAAATTATAAGAAGTGGTGGAAAAACCATGGAGGGAGCTTCAACGCTTACTCAACAATTTATCAAAAATACAGAATTAACCCCTGAAAGAACTATCACTCGTAAAATTCGTGAAGCCTTGCTCGCCTATAAAATGGAAACGATTTTAAGCAAAGAGCAAATTTTGGAAAGATATTTAAATTATATCTTTTTTGGACATGGATATTATGGGGTTAAAACAGCTGCGCAAGGATATTTTCATAAAAATCTAAACGAGTTAAGCCTTAAAGAGATTGCTATGCTTGTGGGTATGCCAAAAGCACCAAGTAGCTATGATCCTACAAAACATTTAGATCTTTCTATCGCAAGGGCAAATAATGTTATAGCAAGAATGTATACATTAGGTTGGATTTCTAAAGCAGAATATGATGAAGCTATGAAAGAAATTCCTCAAGTTTATGATGATACTTTAACGCAAAATGCAGCTCCTTATGTTGTAGATGAGGTGATTAAGCAATTAAGTCCTAGCATTAAAGATCTTAAAACAGGCGGCTATAAAATCACTTTAAATATAGATTTAGATGTGCAAGAAATGGCTCAAAATGCCTTAAAATTTGGTTATGATGAAATAGTAAAGCGTGATAAGGATGCAAATTTAAGTACGCTAAATGGAGCTATGGTGGTGGTTAATCATCAAAGTGGAGATGTTTTAGCCTTAGTGGGTGGGGTTGATTATGAAAAAAGTAATTACAACCGAGCTACTCAAAGCACACGACAACCAGGCAGCTCTTTTAAACCTTTTGTGTATCAAGCAGCAATTAATCTTGGTTATTCGCCTATGAGTGAGATTGCAGATATTTCTAGAATTTTTGAAGGTGGAGCAGGGGATAATAAAGACTGGAAACCTAAAAATGATGGAGGTAAATTCCTTGGCTTGATTACCCTAAAAGAAGCCTTAACACGTTCAAGAAACCTAGCTACTATCAATCTTGCTCTTGGTATGGGACTTGATGTGCTTCATTCAAAGCTTGTAGAATTTGGCTTTAGGGATATTCCGGCTAATTTATCGATTGTTTTAGGAAGTTTTGGAATTTCTCCTTTGGAGTATTCTAAATTTTATACTATGTTTGGAAATTATGGAGTTATAAAAGAGCCACAAATCATTAAGCAAGTGCAAGATAGAAATGATCAAATTATTATGGAATTTAACTCAAATGAATACAGAGTGAGCGATGAAGCACAAAGCTTTTTGGTTTTGGATATGATGAGAAATGTTGTGGAGCATGGTACAGGGCGTAATGCAAGGGTTGAAGGCATAGAAATAGCAGGCAAAACAGGAACTACCAATAAAAATGTCGATGCTTGGTTTTGTGGCTTAACACCTGAGATTGAAGCTTTGATTTGGTATGGAAATGACAATAATAAGCCTATGCGTTATACAGAGGGTGGAGCTAGGACTTCTGCTCCCGTGTTTAAGGAATTTTTAAATAAATACTTAGAGAAATTTCCTGATACTACAAGAAAATTCAGTATTCCAAATGGGGTATATAGAGGAAGTTATAAGGGGCAAAATGCTTATTATACTATCAAATCACCTCTGCCAAGAGCGAATATGAAATTTAATGAAAGTGAGATTTTATTTTAAAAAGTATGTGAAGAAATAGAAAAATCTATTTCTTCTAAAAGAGTTAAGCTTTTTCGATGACAATCTCATCATTTTTTGCATCGATGACAATCTCATCATTTTCATTAAGCTTGTCTGCAAGTATCATATCGCTTAGCTTGTCTTCGATTAAATCATAAATAGCCCTTCTTAAAGGTCTAGCACCAAAGTCAGGATCAAATCCGTCCTTAGCGATTAAAAGCGCAGCATTTTCACTAAGACTTGCTTTTATACCCTTATTTTCCAAACTTTTTTGCAAGTCTTTAAATAAAAGTTTAACTATCTCATATGCCTCATCTTTTCCAAGTGGATTAAAGGTGATGATATCGTCTAAGCGGTTTAAAAATTCAGGTTTAAAGAAATTTTTTAACTCATTTTTTACCGCATCTTCTTGTTCTTTTCCGCTTAAATTCATGATAGCACTTGAGGCGATATTAGAAGTTAAAATAATAATGGTATTTTTAAAATCCACAGTTACACCCTTGCTATCAGTTGCCCTACCATCGTCTAAAATTCCTAAAAGTACATTAAACACATCCTTGTGGGCTTTTTCGACTTCATCAAATAAAAGCACGCTATAAGGTTTTCTACGCACCGCTTCAGTAAGCTCTCCGCCTTCTTCATGCCCTACATAACCTGGAGGCGCTCCTAAGAGTCTTGAAACGCTATGTTTTTCCATAAATTCACTCATATCAAAGCGAATCATTGCTTTTTCATCATCAAATAAAAATTTCGCCAAAGCCTTAGCAGATTGTGTTTTTCCTACTCCTGTAGGCCCTAAAAATAAAAAGCTTCCTATAGGTTTGTTGTCTGCATTTAATCCTGCTTTATTGCGTTTGATAGCTCTTGCTAAAGCGCTTAGAGCCTTATCTTGCCCAATCACACTTTCTTTTAAGTGTTTTTCTACTTCCAAAAATTTTTGCTTCTCTGAAGTCAGCATTTTTTGCACGCTAATTCCTGTCCATTTACTTAAAATTCCAGCAACCAAATCTTCATCCACTTGATTTTTAAGCAAGACTCCATTTTCGCTCATTTTTTTCCATTTTTCTTCTAAATTTGCCACTTCTTTTTCGCATTCTGGAATTTTGCCATATTCTAATTCTGCAGCTTTTTGGAATTCACCCTTATTTTTTGCAAAAACAGCTTCGTTTTTAAGACTATCGATTTCTTTTTTCTTTGCGCTTATGCTATCAAAAACACTTTTTTCATTTTCAAATTGTGAATTTAAAGCACTTTGTTTTTCTTTTAAATTGGCCAGTTCTTTTGCGATTTCATCGAGTCTTTTTTGATTTTTTTCATCATTTTCCATTTTTAAAGCTTCATTTTCAACTTCTAAAGTTTCTATATCTTTGCGTACTTTTCTTAAAGAACTTGGTTCGCTTTCAATTTGCATTTTCAGTTCAGCTGCAGCTTCATCGATTAAATCAATAGCCTTATCAGGTAAAAAACGATCGGCAATATAACGCTTTGAAAGTTTAGCTGCGGCTACTAAAGCACTATCATTTATGGTTACATTATGATGAATTTCAAGCTTTTCTTTTATACCCCTTAACATAGCCAAAGCCTCATTAACACTTGGTTCGCCCACATTTACAGGTTGAAAACGGCGTTGCAAGGCTGCATCTTTTTCAAAATATTTACGATATTCTTTTAAAGTAGTTGCGCCTATGGTATGGAGTTCACCTCTTGCAAGAGCGGGTTTTAAAATATTTGCCGCATCCATACTGCCTTCACTCGCTCCAGCTCCTACTATAGTATGAATTTCATCAATAAAAAGAATGATATTTTCACTTTTTATTACTTCATTAACCACAGCTTTTAACCTATCTTCAAATTCTCCTCTGTATTTTGCACCTGCGATCAATGCACTCATATCAAGAGCGATGACTTTTTTATTTTGCAAAGATTTTGGAACATCTTTTTTGATAATTCTTTGTGCTAAAGCTTCCACTATAGCTGTTTTTCCTACTCCTGGTTCACCTAAAAGTATAGGGTTGTTTTTTGTTTTGCGTATTAAAATTTGCATCAAACGCTCGATTTCTTCTTCTCTGCCTATAACAGGATCAAGCTTTCCTTCGCTTGCTTTTGCGGTTAAATCTATACCAAATTTATTTAAGCTATCTAGGGTTTCATCACTTGTTTTGCTTTCGATTTTGCGTCCTGCTCTTAAATTTTGGAGCTCTTTTTGAAATTCTTTAATATCTATAAATTTGGCTAAAATTTCTCTAATAGGATTTTTTTCGCTTTCGCTTATAAGCCAAGTATCTACACTTAAGTAATTATCACCATTGGCACTCATAAGTCCTTTAGCACTTTCTAAGGAATTGATAAATTCATTAGAAAAACGCACATTTTCACGATTGACATTAGAGCTTGTTGCAAGATTTGAAATTCTGCTTTTGATTTCAAGTTCTAAAGCTTCTTTTGAAATATTAAATTTATTACAAATTTGATTTAAAATACTTGAACTGTCTACAATTAAAGCCCATAAAAGATGTAAAGGGACAACTTCATTATTTTTAGAATGAATCGCCAAAGACGCTGCACTTTCAAGGTTTGAAAGCATATTGTCGGTTAAAAATTCTTGTATATTTGCCATTGTATATCCTTTTTCAAGTTTTATATATGAAGTATTATATAACTTTAGTCAAATAATGTCAAGTTATTTTATAAAATTTTTGCAATAAAATTAAGTTTATTTTAGAAGTATTGAATTTTAAGCACTTAAATAGCTATTTTACAAACATATCAATAGCCTTGTTTAAATCCTCTATGCTTTGCGTATCTTTTTTCATGACCGCATGATACATACAATGGGCTAAATGTTCTTTAAGTATGGCTTTAGCGGTATTGTTAACTGCTGCTTTAACCGCAGCAAGCTGGATAAGAATATCACTACAATCCTCATCTCTTTCAACCATTTTTTTAATAGCTTCTAAATGTCCTATAGTGCGACTTAAACGATTACTTATGGCTTTGATATGTTTTGGAGAATGCGTATGAGTGTGTTTCATTTATATTCTTTCTTGCCTTGAAATTAAAAAATATAAAATATTTTAGCATTAATTTTTTTAAATCCATTAAACTTATAACAAATTTAGTATTATTTACGAATTTTTAAGCAAAAGTTATTAAAATTTGGGCTTAAAATATTTAATTTTGGAGTTCATTTTGAGTAGTAAAAGATTTCTAGCCGCTATTACAGGTTTTACAGGCTCTTTGGCTCTTTGTGTTTTTTTAGCAAGCAACCTACAAGCAAAACCAAAGAATCCATCTGATTTAATGCAACAACGCTTAGAGTCTTTAGATAAATTGACTAAAACTTTGGCTATAGTTGAGCAGTATTATGTAGATGATGAAAATATTACAGATTTGATTGATAAATCACTTTCTGGACTTTTGAGCAATCTTGATGCGCATTCTTCTTTTTTAAATGAAAAAGATTTTAACGATATGAAAATTCAAACCAATGGTGAATTTGGTGGACTTGGGATCACTGTAGGTATGAAAGATGGCGCCTTGACTGTTATTTCTCCTATAGAGGGAACTCCAGCAGATAAAGCTGGGATTAAATCAGGCGATATAATATTAAAAATCAACGATGAGGCTACTTTGGGAATCAATTTAAACGATGCAGTGGATAAAATGCGTGGAAAACCAAAGACGCAAATCACTCTTACTATATTTAGAAAAGGAGCAACTAAGCCTTTTGATGTTACTTTAACGCGTGATATTATCAAAGTAGAAAGTGTTTATGCAAAGCTTATCGAAGATGAAAATATACTTTATTTAAGAGTTACGAATTTTGATAAAAATGTTGTGGACATGACAAGTAAAGAGCTTAAAAAACATCCTAATGTTAGAGGGGTTATTTTAGATCTTAGAAATAATCCTGGTGGACTTTTAAATCAAGCTATAGGACTTGTAAATTTATTTGTAGATAAAGGTGTTATTGTTTCTCAAAAAGGACGCATCGCAAGTGAAAATCAAGAATATAAAGCCGATCCTAAAAACAAAATTTCTAATGCTTCTTTGGTTGTGCTTGTAAATGGTGGAAGTGCTAGTGCAAGTGAAATCGTAAGTGGAGCTTTACAAGATCTTAAACGCGGTGTTATTGTGGGTGAAAATACTTTTGGAAAAGGTAGTGTTCAACAAATCATACCTATTAATAAAACTGAAGCTTTAAGGCTTACTATCGCAAGATATTATCTTCCAAGCGGACGTACTATTCAAGCAGTGGGTGTAAAACCTGATATTGAAGTTTTTCCAGGTAAAGTAAATACTCAAGAAGATGGTTTTAATATTAAAGAAAGTGATTTAAAGCAGCATTTAGAAAGCGAATTGGAAAAACTTGATAAAAATGAGAAAAAAGAAGACAAAAAAGAGCAAAAAAATGATAAAAATATCATTACTCAAAAGCAAATTAATGATGATGCGCAGTTAAAATCTGCCATAGATACCATTAAAATATTAAATATTAAACAAGGACAATAATTATGAAAAAAAAAGAATTACTTTATGAAGGTAAGGGTAAAAAACTCTATACAACCGAAGATGAAAATTTTCTTATAAGCGAATTTAAAGACGATTTAACAGCCTTTAATGCTGAAAAAAAAGGAAGTGAAAGTGGAAAGGGTGCATTAAATTGCAAAATCAGCACAGAACTTTTTCATTTGCTTGAAAAAAATGGCATAAAAACTCATTTAGTTGAAACCATTAGTGATAATGAGCAAGTGGTAAAAAAATGCAAAATTGTGCCTATTGAGGTTATAGTGCGCAATGTTGCAACAGGATCACTTACAAAAAGATTGGGTATTAAAGACGGCACAGTTTTGCCTTTTGCTTTGGTGGAATTTTGTCTTAAGAACGATGAGTTAGGAGATCCTTTTATTAATGATGAGCATTGTTTGATTTTAAATTTAGTACAAAATGAAGCACAGATTAAAGAAATTAAAGAAATGGCTAAAAAAATCAATGCGATTTTAACTCCTTTTTTTGATGCTAAAAATTTAAGACTTATTGACTTTAAAATTGAGCTAGGTTTAACTAAAAACAATGAGCTTGTTTTAGCCGATGAAATCAGTCCTGATAGCTGTAGATTTTGGGATAAATTTAGCAATGAAAAGCTAGACAAAGATAGATTTCGTCAAGATTTAGGAAATGTTAAAATGGCCTATGAAGAAGTTTTAAAAAGAATTTTAAACTAAGGAATATCATGAAAATACTTGTCAATGTTTTTTTAAAAAATGGTGTTTTAGATCCTCAAGGAAAAGCTATAGAAAAGGCTTTACATTCTTTAAATTTTAATGAAATCAAAGAAGCAAGAGTAGCCAAACAAATCGTGCTTGATTTAGATGAGAGTGATGAACAAAAAGCAAAAGAACGCGTGAAAAGTATGTGTGAAGAACTTTTGGTAAATAGTGTAATCGAAGATTATGAGCTTATTGTAAGTGAGAAATGATGAAAGTTGCTATTATTAGATTTCCTGGAACAAACTGCGAATTTGATACCCAATATGCTTTTGAAAAACTTGGTGTAAAAGCACAAATCATTTGGCATGAAGAAAAAGAAATTGATGCAGACTTAGTGGTTTTGCCTGGAGGATTTTCGTATGGAGATTATCTAAGATGTGCAGCCATTGCTAAAATCGCTCCTGCTATGCAAGGTGTTTTTAATCATGCAAAAAAGGGAGGATATATCTTAGGAATTTGCAATGGCTTTCAAATCTTGCTTGAAAGTGGACTTTTAGAAGGTGCTATGAAGCACAAT
This sequence comes from Campylobacter sp. 110, assembly GCF_002383965.1. Lineage (NCBI taxonomy): Bacteria > Pseudomonadati > Campylobacterota > Epsilonproteobacteria > Campylobacterales > Campylobacteraceae > Campylobacter > Campylobacter sp. 110. The sequence continues at coordinate 83,146 of NZ_NXBD01000049.1, forward strand.
AATAATTTAAGTTTTATCTCCAAAAATCAAAATTTAAGAGTTGTTTCAAATGATAATGTTTTTTTAAAGAATTTTCAAAAAGATGAAATTATCAATCTTCCTGTTGCTCATGGTGAAGGAAATTATTATGCAGATGAAGCTACCTTGAAAAAAATGCAAGATAAAGATTTAATTCTTTTAAAATACGAACCAAATCCTAATGGCTCTGTGTTGGATATCGCAGGAATTTGTGATGAAAATAAAAAAATTTTTGGCCTTATGCCTCATCCAGAGCGCGCTTGCGATAAAATATTAGGTAATGATATAGGCTTAAGAATGCTCGAAGGTTTTATGTGAGAATAATATTTTTTTTAGTTTTTGTTTGTCTGAGTCTTTTTGCTCGAAGTGAAATTTCTGTTTTTGATGGTCAAGATGAAAATATGCAAAGAGAATTACAAAAACTTCCAAAAGAGGAACAGCAAATCTATCAAAATATCGCTCCAAGTGATGAAAATTCCGATTTTGATAGTAATATATATGATCCTTTTATACCTCAAAGTTCATTAGTTCTTACTACTGATGATTATGTTAATAAAGTATATGTTGGAGAAGTATTTCCCATAGTTCTTCATGCTAAGACTACAGAGGATACAAATTTTGATTTTAACATCACTTTGCAAAAAAGCAAGGACTTGATCTTTTTAAATCCTGATTTAAAATGGGAATATATTAAAGGCGATTATAGGGCTGTTTTGTGGTTTGAGGCTAAAACTTCAAATGCAAATTTAGAACAGATTTCAGTCAGCCTTTTAAGAAATGGAAAAATTTTTCAAAGTGCTAGTATTAGTATAGGTGCTATCCATTTTGAAAATACACCTAATAATAAAAATTTTTCACATCTTGTGGCAAGTTCCTTGGAGGTTAAAAAAATCAAAACCAGTTATTTTGATGATTCAAGCATTATTACAATGATTGAACTAAGCGCCACAAATGCAAATCTTAAGAGCTTTTTTGTAGATGGAGTTGAAAAACAAGGCATTGAGAATTTAAAAGGTGATTTTAATTCTTCCAATGCCTTTTATTATGCTATTTTTCCATCGACTAAAACAGATTTTGAATTTTCTTATTTCAATAAAGACACTAAAAAAGTTGAAAATATGAATTTTAAGCTTAAGATTAGTGATGATGAAGTAAGCACTCAAAGCGATTTAAATCCTACAAATAGGGATTTTAACATTTATAAACAATATGCTCTTTGGGTTTTAACTCTTGTTTTGGCGTTGATATTTGTTTGGAAGAAAAATTATTTTATTTTAGCGGGAGCGCTTTTGTGCTTTATACTCAGTTTTCTTGTGGATACTCATACGGAGAATGCAACCTTAAAATCTGGTTCTAGGGCGAAAATTTTACCTACCGAATCATCGACTTATTTTTATACAGCAAGTTCAAATGAAAAAGTTGAGATATTGGGCAAAAGACTTCATTATGTTAAAGTGCTTTTTCGCGATGGTAAGATAGGATGGGTTGAAAGTAGTGATTTACAAAAAAATTAAAGCTTTATATTTTTGGTTCTTTTTTATTATAAGCGTAGCTTTTGTTGTGCTATGTTTTTGTTTTATCAAATCTCAAGATACGCTTTGGAAACTTCGAAAATCTTGGGCTAGATTTCAAAAAAATATTCTTTTTTGCAAATATGAAGTCATAGGGGAATTTGATCTTAAAGTAAATATGATTTTAATGAATCATCAAAGCACCTTAGATATCATAGCTTTAGAGGATTTGTATCCTAAAAATTTATGTTGGATTGCCAAAAAAGAATTAGGCGAAATTCCTCTTTTTAAAATTACCATTAAAAAACCTAAACTTCTTTGCATAGATAGAAAAAATCCACGCGATTTGGTGCGTGTTTTAAAAGAAGCTAAACAAAGGCTTAGTGAAGATAGAGTTTTGGCGATTTTTCCTGAAGGAACGCGTTCTAGGAATGAAAAATTGCTTAAATTTCAAAGTGGTGCTAAAATTTTAAGTGAAAAGCTTGATTTAAAAGTGCAGCCTATTTTGATTGTTGATTCTGCGAAAATTTTAGACACTAAAAGTTTTAGTGCTAGTTCTGGAGTATTGAAAATCATTTGCATGGATTTAGTGGATACGAGTGATGAAAAATGGCTTGAAAACACCAGAAAAAAAATGCAAGAATTACTAGATCAAGAAAGAGCTAAGCTTTGCTAAATACTCTTCTAATAGTTGGTTTTGGGGGATTTATAGGAGCAATCTTAAGAATGCTTTCTATAAATTTAGTGAATAAATTTTTTCCTTATTCTATCAGCTTTGGAACTCTTTTTGTAAATGTTTTGGGTTCTTTTATCATAGGACTTTTGTTTTCTTATGCACAAAATAAAGGTTTATCTCCTGTGATTAAAAGCTTTATAAGTACAGGATTTTTAGGGGCTTTTACGACTTTTTCTACTTTTTCTTATGAAAATTTACTGCTTTTACAAAGTGGAAATTATTTTAATTTTTCTTTAAATATTTTATTAAATATAATCCTTTGTCTCATAGCAGTTTGGCTTGGTTTTATAATTTTTAAGTAAGCTCTTGAAATTTACCTTAGAATTTGTATTTTTTGCTAAAATATCTGTTTCAAAATTTATAAAGGAGAAAAAATGCAGTTTCAAACTGAAGTAAATCAACTTTTGCAATTAATGATTCATTCCTTATACTCAAACAAGGAAATATTTTTAAGAGAACTTGTATCAAATTCAAGTGATGCTTTAGATAAACTTAATTTTTTAAGCGTGAGTGATGATAAATATAAAAGTTTAAAATTTGAACCTAGAATAGATATTAAAATCGATAAAGATAAGAAAACCCTTACTATTAGCGATAATGGTATAGGTATGGATAAAGATGATCTTATTAACAATCTTGGAACCATAGCAAAAAGTGGTACAAAAAGTTTTTTAGAGAATTTAAGCGGTGATGCAAAAAAAGATTCTCAACTTATAGGACAATTTGGCGTAGGTTTTTATTCTGCATTTATGGTAGCTAGCAAAATCGAAGTTTTAAGCAAAAAAGCTTTAGATGATAAAGCTTATCTTTGGATTTCTGATGCAAATGGCTATGAGATTGAAGATGCGACTAAAGAAGAGCAAGGGACAAGTATTACTTTATATTTAAAAGATGATGAATTTGCAAATTCTTATAAAATCGAAAGTATTATAGAAAAATATTCAAATCATATCCAATTTCCAATTTTCATGGAAAAGGAAGAATTTATCCCTGCTAAAGAGGGTGAGGAAGAAGGAAAAACCGAGCTTAAAATTTCTCAAATTAATAAAGCTAATGCCTTGTGGAGAATGCAAAAATCAAGCCTTAAGGCAGAGGATTATGAAAGATTTTATGAGCAAAATTTTCACGATTCTAACAAGCCTTTGCTTTATCTTCATACTAAGAGTGAAGGAAAATTAGAATACAATTCTTTATTTTTTATTCCGCAAAATGCACCTTTTGATCTTTATCGTGTGGATTATCAAAGTGGATTAAAACTTTATGTAAAACGCGTATTTATCAGCGATGATGATAAGGAGCTTTTACCGACTTATTTGCGTTTTGTGCGCGGGATTATTGATGTAGAGGATTTACCACTTAATGTAAGCCGTGAAATTTTACAAGAAAATCAAATTTTAAAAGGCGTAAAAGAAGCCAGCGTTAAAAAAATATTTAGCGAGCTTGAAAAACTTAAAAATAAAGATAAAGAAAAATATTTAAGCTTTTTTAAGAATTTTGGCAAAGTGTTAAAAGAGGGACTTTATGGTTTTGGTGGCGAAAAAGACAGTCTTTTAAAACTCATGCTTTATAAAAGCACTAAGGGTGAAAGTTTGCGCTCTTTAGAAGAATATAAAAATGATATACAAGGCGAGCAAAAAGAAATTTTCTATATCACTGGAAACAATGAAAGCTTGCTTAGAAATTCACCTTTACTTGAAGAATATAAGCAAAAAAATATAGAAGTATTACTTATGGATGATGAGATTGATTCTTTGGTTACTCCTATGCTTGGAGAATATGAAGGCTTGAAATTTGTAGCCATTAATCAAGTTGAAGATAAAAATGAATTAAGCGATGAGGAAAAAAATGAATTTGCTCCATTGGTGGCTAAATTTAAAGAGCTTTTAAAGGATCAAGTTGAAGATGTGAGACTTACAAGTCGTTTAAAAGATAGTCCAAGTTGTATTGTTTATGATAAAAATAAGCCTGATTTTGCAATGCAGCAGCTTTTAAAACAAATGGGACAAGAACAAAACTTTAAACCTATTTTAGAAATCAATCCAAAGCATGCGATTTTTACAGGTCTTAAAAATAATGAAACTTTTAGTGCTGATATAGCAACCTTAGTTTTAAATATGGCAAAACTTAGCGAAGGTATGGGTGTGGATAATCCGGCTGAATTTAATGCAAGTCTTACAAAAATCATCACTAAGGCTTTCTCATGATTACAAATCTCCCAGCAAGTGTTTGGATGAAGCAGGATTTAAGCGAATATCAAATTTTTGATGTTCGCACTCCAGCTGAATGGGAGGAGGGTGTTTTATCTCATGCTGAATGTGTAGCTTTGTATGATAATCATGGGCTTTTAAATGCTAATTTTTTAGAAGAATTTCAAGCGAGAAGAAATGAAAATAAAAAACTTGCTTTTATTTGTCGTGGAGGTCATAGAAGTATGATGGCTGCAAATTTTATTAAAAATGAACTCGGTTTAGAAAGTGTAAATTTAGATGGTGGGATGTTGGCATTAAAAGGCTTGATATGATAGGACTTTATTTGTTGATAGCAGCGTTATCTTTTTTACTCCTTTATTTTGCACTTAAAAAACTTACTTTAAATATAGATGAAAAGGCCTTGCTTGAGCCTATAAAATCAGATATTTATCCCAAATTTTGTGATATTATCGATGAAAGAATTAGAGAATTTAAGGATGGGGTTCAAAATAATAGTTTTACCTTAAAAGATCAAGATAAAAAAGATGAACTATTGGAAAAATTAGGGGATTTAAGCAGAGAGCTTACCTTCATACAAACAATGAATTTAAGCAATAAAAGCGATAGTGTATGGCAAAGTGAGCTTTTTGATTTTTTAAAAGAGCTTGAAAAATTATTGCTTGAATATTTGGAAAATGGCGAAGAAGAGGCTGAAAATTTAAGAGAAAATTTGATGAATGAATTTGAAAAGCTTAGAGGCTAAGGTGCAAGAACGCAAAAACTTTTTAAAATATCTCAAGATGACTTTTTGGGGTATTTTTACTTTGGTTTTAATCTTTGCTTTAATTCGATTTAGTGAATTGGCTAATTTATTGGCTGGAGTTGCAATTTTACTTATAGGAATGACCAATTTAAGCCTAGGATTTAAATCTTTTAGTGGCGGCTTGCTTGAAAAAATTCTTACTCACTCAACAAATACAAAACTTAAAAGCATACTTTTTGGTGCTATTAGCACTCTTATCATGCAATCTTCAACTTTAGTTTCGATTATCTCTCTTTCTTTTTTGAGCGCAGGACTAATATCTTTAGTTGCTGGTGTGGGTATTATTTTTGGTGCAAATTTGGGAAATACTGCAAGTTCATGGTTGATTGTTTGGCTTACAAGAGTTAATATTTCTATCTTGGCTATACCTTTGCTCGTAATTGGAGTTTTGTTTTTCTTTCAAAAAGATAATATGATTAAAAGTTTTGGAAATATTTTTATAGGTATAGGTTTTTTCTTCTTAGGAGTGGATTATATAAAAAATGGTTTTAATGAATTTCAAGATGCTATAGATTTGTCTTATTTTGATTTTACAGGTTTTAAGGGGGTGTTGATTTTTGTAGGTCTTGGGGCTTTGCTTACGGGTATTATTCAATCAAGCACAGCAACAATAGCCATTATAGTCGCAGCCTTATTGGCAGGGCAAATCAGTTTTGAAAATTCTTTAGCAGCGACTTTGGGTACGAGTGTAGGAGGTGTGGTAACAGCTGTGCTAGCTTCTTTAAGTACTAATGTTGAGGGCAAAAAGCTTGCTTTTGCAAATTGTATTTTTAATTTTACTATTGCAATTATAATCATACTTATTTTTCCTTATTTTATTGATTTTTTAAATGGGATGGCAAAAATTTTAAATATAGAAAATTTAGCTTTAAAAATAGCCTTATTTCATACTTTGTTTAATCTTTTAGGAATATTTATCTTTGTATTGTTTATCCCACAATTGGTAAATTTTTTAAACAAAATCGTTAAAGCACCTAAAGATAAAAATAAAGATCGACCCTTATATCTTGAACCTAGTTTATTGAAATTTAGTGATACAGCTATCGAAGCTTTGCGAAAAGAAAGCGAACATCTTTATGATAATGCGTATGCGATTATCGCTCATGCTATAGGGTTGAGTCGTAAAGATATACAAAGCAATAAAAGCTTTGAAGAAATTTTGCAAAATAAAAAATGGTTTAGTAAAAATGTGGATTTGGATTATTTGTATCAAACTAGAATCAAAGTGCTTTTTGAAGCTATCATTGACTTTTCAACCAAAGCGCAAATTCACATAGATGATGAACTTAAAAATCACAGAATTTTTACTTTTAAAATCGCTGCTAAAAATCTTACAGAGGCAACTAAAAATTTAAAATTAGTTCAAGAAAATATCAAAAAATACTCTAATTGCGGTAATAAAGATTTGGCCTTAGAATACAATAAAATAAGATCTAATTTGGGAGAATTGCTAAGAAGTATTCAAGAGCTTAGAAGCGTGGACGATGAAAAAGTGTATTTGATTATTAAAAATCTTCAAAAGGGCAAGGAAATTCTAAAAGAAATTGATAGCTTAACCCTTAATAATGTCGAACATCTTATTTTAGTTAGAAAAATCACTACCGCAGAGGGTATATCTATAATTAATGATACAAGTTTTATTGCTAAGATTGCTAAAGATCTTATAGATGCCGTTGAAATCATTTTCGCAAGAGAAAAGGTGCTTTGGGATGATATTAATTAAGAGTTTGATTATTTTCTGTGATGCTAGGGGTTAGAAAATCTTCATTGATTAAAATATCTACAACATCTTTAAACATAGGCAAAGCACTTTGAGCAGCATAGTAACTATAAGGCTTGGTAGGGTTTCTTACTAAAACCCCTATGGTATAGTTATGTTTTGTATCGTTGGCAAAACCGAAAAAAGAAGCATTATAGCGATTGGAGGTATAGCCTTGTCTTTCTGCAATACGCGCAGTTCCTGTTTTACCCCCTACGATTATACCTTGAGTGATAGCTTTTTTTCCTGTACCTTTTTCTATAACATCAATAAGAATTTTTTGCATGGTTTGCGCTGCTTGCGGGGTTAAAATAACTTCTTTTTTGATATCCTCTTCAAGACTTACAAAGCGTCCATCTTGATAGAATTTTTCAGCCAAATGTGGAGTGATATAAACTCCATTGTTATTAAAAACATTATAAGCAGCAAGTAGTTGTATAAAGGTTGTTTTTAAGCCATATCCATAGCTTAATACCGACTTTTCTATATCTCTTAAGCGCTTGGAATTAGGGATTTCTCCTTTTTGCTCGTAAGGCAAGTCAATTCCGCTTTTTTCACCAAATTTAAAAATTTTAAGTCCAGCAATGATTTCAAGATTACTCAATCTTTTCGCAATTTGTATCATACCTATATTAGAAGAATATCTAATCACCTCTTCCATAGTCATTTGATCCATTTTATGATCATCTCTAATAGTGAAACGCCCCAGTTTATAAGCTCCACCATAGGTGTTAATTACTTCATCTGTCTTGAGTTTGCCAAGTCTTAGAGCAGTTGTAAAAATAAAAGGCTTAATAACCGATCCTGCTTCATATCCATACTCTATAGCACTTGCATTTAAAACAGATAAATCTTTACCGCGATTTTGGGGATCATAACGCCTAGAACTTGCCAGAGCTAGAATTTGACCTGTTTTACTATCCATAACTCCGACTATGATTTCATTAGCTTTTAAATCTTCATTTCTTCCATCAATCGCTTTTTCAATGCTTTTTTGAAGTTTTAAGGATATATTAAGATATAAAAGACAGCCATCAATCTTTTTTTGCTGCAATGAGTTTAAATTTAAGATTATATTTCCACCTATATCTTTTAGGCCTTGAATTTTTTCATTTTGGAGTGGACTTAAGCAGTCGTCATAGTATTTTTCAAGTCCTTTTACTCCAACATTTTTTAAAATTCCGCTTTGAGGATCTAAAACCATTTTAGTATAACCTATGGCTGGAGTTAAAGTATCTTTAGACATATAAATTCTATCTTCTTCATGTTCGATAATGCTTAAACCTCTTGTTTCAACCTTTCCTAGGTTATTGGTAAATGCTTTAAAAAATCCTTGTATATAAAGCTTTTTTGCAAGATCTCTAAGATAGCTTGCTTGTTTAGAATCTAAATTTTGAGAAAGGATAAAATGATAGGATCGTTTTTTCTGCTTTTGAATTCTTTTTTTAATATCTGCAATTTCATCATCGCTAATTCCACTATATATTTGAAAAAGCTTTAAAAATAAATCAAATTTATCCTTATTAATACTTCTTAAATCAATTTCTGCGCGATAAATTTGCCTTGAGCTTGTGATAGTAAAATTATCTTTAGTGATGATATTTCCGCGTAAGGCAAGAGAGTATTGATCTTTTTCAGTGTTGGGGATATGGCGTTTTGAAGTGAGAAAAAAGGTAGAGCTAAGAAAAATAATCATAAAAAAAAGTGCCATGCAGTAAGCAAAGGCGACTTTTGAAACGCGATTTTTCTTATGCTCTTGCATACAGCTTAAATTTGTGTTCTTGTGATTTCTTTATAAGCGCTGATAGCTTTATTTCGAACCTCTAGCATAAATTTCATGCTGCTTTCAGCTTTTGTGATAGCAATAGCTGCTTGGTGTAAATCTTTTACCTGTCCTGTTGCAATATCTGTCATCGCAGCTTCTGCAGTTTTTTGAGTTTTATCTAAGTCTTCGATTTCGTTTTTAAGCATTTTAGCAAATTCATCGCCGATTCTATCATTAGAAATTTGGCTTTTGTTCGCATTTGAAATGTTATTATTTAATCTTAAATCATTAATATTATTCATATTTTATTATCCTCTTAATAAATCAATCGCACTTTGAGCTATGGTTTTTGCACTTGTAAAAGCACTAACATTAGCTTGATAAGCTCTTGTTGCTTCAATCAAATCTGCCATTTCGATGACAGGATTTACATTTGGATATGCCACATAGCCTTGCGCATTAGCATCAGGATGAGAAGGATCATATTTCATACGAAAATCTTTATCATCTCTTACGACTTTATCTACAACAACGCTTTGTATAGCAGGTTTAGCTTCTTCTGGCGAACTTGGATCATTTAAAGGATTTTCATATTTTAAAAAGTTATTGTCCTTATTGATTTGCTCGTTTAAAAGCTTATCAAAATCTGTCGCTTTAAAGATCACTTCGCGTCTTCGATAAGGTCCGCCTTCAGCTGTTCTTGTTGTGTTTGCATTAGCTATATTCGAGCTAATGACATTCATTCTAAAGCGTTGCGCACTTAAACCATATCCGCTAATATCAAAATCACTTAAGTATGCCATAATTTACCTTTAACTTAATTTAGAACTTGCATCAAGTATAGAGCTGAAAATATTACTTTGTCTTCTTAAGACCCCATCAAGAGCTGTAATCATCACTGTATTTTTACTCATTTCAGTTGTCTCAACATCTAAATCCACAGTATTTGCATCATTTCTTGCCAAATGTCCATCCCTTAGATAAATAGTAGATTTACTAGGATCTGGGAATTTCCAAGGTTTTTGATGTCCTTCTTCAGTTATTGCTAATTGTAATTCTTTATTATCATTTTTTTTAAAGATTTCATTTGCACGATTTACTAAAGCAGTTTCAAATTCAATATCTCTTGCTTTATAAAAAGGAGTGTCAACATTTGCAAGGTTTGCATTGATGAGTTGATTTCTTAAATTTCTACCCGCTAAAGCACTTGTGATAAGTTCTTTTGATTTGAATGGGTTAATCATTTTTTATCCTTTTTATAATTTCAAAAATTAACAAGCAAATACTGTTCCAACTTGCATAAATTTTTGCAATTTTAGTTATTTGTTTTTTTGTGATTGAATGGCTTTATTATGATCATTGAGATTGGTGCTAAAAATATGCGCCCCTGTGGTTTTATCTCTTACAAAATATAAATAATCAGTTTTTGCAGGAAAGATAGCAGCGCGAATTGCAGATAAAGAGACATTACAAACTGCTTCTTTAGGCAAACCTTCAAATTTATAAGTATTATAAGAGCTATTATCTTCTCTTATTCTTTGAGGAGTGATTTTTGTATGAGAATAAAATCCATAGTTTAAAGTTCCATCCATTTGGAGCTTCATACCTTTTTTTATACGGTTATAAATAACGCTTGCAACTATAGGCATTTCGCTTTCATTAGCCGCTTCTTTTTGAATGACTGATGCTGTTATGATGTATTGGTGCCATTTTTTGGCATTGTATTCGCCAAAAATTTTCTCCGAAGTTTTTCTATTTGAATTTTCTGCATGTTTGAGCAAAACTTGAACCAAAAGTGCTTCTGTGATTCCTTTTGGAATTTTGTAAGTTTCAGGAAGAAAAACCCCTTCTTTATATGTAGCTTGTTTTTCAAATTCGGCTAAAAGCGTGTTTTTATCAAGTTCTAATTGTTTTGCAGCTTGCTCTAAAAAAATCACACTGGTTTCTCCAGGGATGAGAGTAAGGGTTTCTAATGCTGCTTTAGCTATGGTGAGTTTGTGTAAAAATTCTATTCTATTGAGTTCTTTTGTGCCTATATTTATCCAGCCTGATTGAGGGTGACCCAAGAAAAATAAGATATATTTATCAATCGTGCTCATTTCATATTTATTTTGTTTTAGATGTGTTATAATTTGAGCAATGGAACCTTGAGGCAAAAAAACAACAGAATTGCTTTTTAAAGGTTGCGTTAAATAATAAAAAATTCCTAAAATAAATATCAAAAAGAAGTTTCTAATGAAAAAGAAAATTGTATATGCATTACTTGTTTTAATTGTATTTATCTCAGTTGTATTTTTAGTTCTTAAGAATGGTATTCTCATATCTCATATCCAATTTAGTTTTTTAAATTTGGAGCAATTATATATTAAATTAGATAAAAAACTCATTGTGCGAGCAAAAAATATCACATTTAATGAAGATAACAATGCAAGTATTCAGGATGATAAGAATGTAAATTCTGACTTTGCTTCTAAGGAATTGTTAAATATTACTAAGAATTTAAAATATCTTTATACTTTTATTGAGGAAATAGACATACAAAATTTCAATATCAAAGATAATCATATGCGTATATTGTTTAAAAATGATGAATTTTTTGTAGATAATGATTTATTGTTTTTAAAACTTGCGCTACACAGAGAAGGAAAGGAAATTAATGCTGATATTAAAAATCTTTTGCTTAAAGATTATAATTTAAGCATAGATGGAAATTTAAGTATTAATGCAAAAAGTGAATTTTATAATTTTAAAGGCCAAGCAAATAGTGATTTGGCTGATTTTAAGATAAATATTTCTTACAAAAATCAAAACCTAGCCTATAAATTTGAAGATATCAATATTAGAGATATTGCCACTATTTTCAATCAAGCAAAAAAAAGAATAGCATTGCCCGAACCTTTAGTTCTTTGGGTTGTGCATAGGGCTAAAGGAGATTTTTATCATTTTGATTTTATTCAAGGTTTTATTGATTTTTCTAAAAATAATTATTATTTTGATGATATCAGTGCTTGGGGTTATGCAAATAATGTAAAAGTTCGTTTGGATAATCAAATGAATGCTATTAATTTTCCAAAACTTGATTTAAATTTAAGCAATCAAAAATTAAATTTTACCTTCAATAAGGCAAGTTATAATGAATCAGATTTAAGTGAAAGCAAGGTGTTTTTATATGATTTATTTGATAATAAAAAGCATGGAATTTACTTGCGCATCAAATCTAAAAATTTAAAATTTGATGAAAAACTTGCTAAGGCATTAAAAAATTATGATTTAAATTTACCTTTTTACCAAAAAAGTGGAAAACTTGGAAGTGATTTAGAGCTTATAATCGATTTTAACGAAAAGGGTGATGTAAAATATAATGGCACTTTGTCTTTAGAAAATGCGGAGCTTTCATTAGCAAATTTTAGCGTGGCTAGAGCTTTTGTTAAATTAAATCAAAATGATTTGAGTATAGAAAATGCAAGCGTAAAAAATGAGTTTTTGGAAGCAGATTTTAATGCTAAAATCGATCTAGCTACCCATAAGGGTATTTTTGATACTCAAATTTCAAGATTGTATTTTGACAATGGCGAGCTTTTTGATATGAGAAATCAAAAAACAAAGATAAATTTAGACTATACAGATGATTTACAGCTTAGTGTGCCAGAATGGGATTTGACTTTAAATTTTAAAGAAGGACTTGAGATATATGCAAATAATCCTAATATTTTAATCCCTCATTCGCCTTTATTAAAAAAATTCGGTTTTATGGGTGCAAAAAGTATTTATTATAAAAGTGTAGATTTTAATGATTTTAATGCGCAAATACAGGATGCTCATTTTAAAAATAACTTATTGGTTAATAACAAGCCTTACGAAAATGATAGCTTTGGTATTGTTCGTAAAAGTGGTGTTTTAAACATAAATACACAAAGTGGTTTAGCTAATGTTAAGGTTATTGATAATAATAAAACCATACATCTTAAAAATTTAACTTATATTTACCAAAAAGATGAAAATGCTTCTACTTCTTCATTTGATATAGCAAAAAATACTCAAAATATTATACTTAATGGAGAAAATCTCACTTTGATTTTAGCAGATTTTAACAAAACTCTAAATTTCGATAAAATGGAGGCAAATTTAAAAAGTGATATCTTAGATGCTAGGGCTACTCGCAAGAATGCAAATTTTGATCTTCATTATAGTCCTAATGATTTGAAATTATTTATTAAAAATATAAACGATGAACATCTGAATGAATTTTTGCAAAAACGGGCTGTGCAAGAGGGTGTCTTTAATTTTAGCGTGATAGGTAGTGGCCTAGATTATTTTGAGGGGGAATTTAATTTTAAAGATACCTTTATAAGGGACCTTAAAGGGGTTAATCAGTTTATATCTTTTATCGATACGGTTCCAAGTCTTTTGATGTTTAAGACTCCTACTTTTAATGAAAAAGGTTTAAGTTTGCATGATGGAAGAGTTGTTTTTAATCGTAAAAAGGATTTGTTAAGTTTTGAAGCGATTAATTTAAATGGCAACAGTATGGATTTGTATGGTTTAGGCAGTACAAATTTAAGATTAAATACCATAGATATAGATTTAGAATTAAAAACTTTAAAATCAGCTTCTGAAACTATTTCAAAGGTTCCGATTTTAAATTATGTTATTTTGGGGAAAAATCAAGAGATAAGCACCAATATAAAAGTCGATGGCGCCTTAGATGATCCAAAATTTCACACTCAAATTTTAAGCGATACTTTAAAAACCCCTTTTAATTTGATTAAAAATATCATACAACTTCCTTCTAATTTGTTTAATTAAAAGTGTTTAAAGTTTGTTTTAAAACTAAAACAAACTTTAAATTTACTCTTGCATTTTTTTTTAATTGTAATATACTTTAGATTGAAAAATAAAATTAGTGTTTAAAAGGACAGAAAATGCAAGTTACTTACACTTTGACAGATGAGTCTCCAGCACTTGCGACCTATTCGTTTTTACCTATAGTAAAAGCTTTTTTAAGCAAGGCGCATATAGGAGTAAAAACTTCTGATATTTCGCTATCTGGAAGAATTTTAGCTACTTTTAGTGAGTATCTAAAAGAAGATCAAAGATGCGAAGATGCTTTGGAGCTTTTGGGTGAGCTCGTAAAAAAATCAGATGCAAATTTAATCAAAACTCCAAATATTTCAGCTTCTATTCCACAGCTGAAAGCTGCTATTAAAGAATTGCAGGAAAAGGGTTATATGTTACCAAACTACCCAGACGAACCAAAAAACGATGAAGAATTTCAAATAAAAGCAAAATATCAAAAAGTTTTAGGTTCAGCAGTTAATCCTGTGCTTAGACAAGGCAATTCAGATCGTCGTTCTACTAAAGCGGTAAAAGATTATGCAAAGAATAATCCTTATCGTGTGGTTGAGTTTAATCCTAATTCTAAAACTCGTGTATCTTATATGAAAGAAGGTGATTTCTTTTCTAATGAAAAAGCGGTTTTAATCGATGAGGATTGTGTAGCAAGTATTGAATTTGTCTCAGATAGCGGTAAAAGTGAAATTTTAAAAGAGGGTTTAAAGCTTGAAAAAAATGAAATTTTAGATGCAACCTTTATGGATGTAGAAAAATTGCAAGATTTTTATGCTAAAGAAATCAAGGCAAGCAAAGATAATGATTTACTTTTCTCTCTTCATTTAAAAGCTACGATGATGAAAGTAAGCGATCCTATACTTTTTGGTTATGCGGTAAAAATCTTTTTTAAAGAATTATTTGATGAATTTAAAGATGAATTTGAAACACTTGGAATCAATCCAAACAATGGATTAAGCGAGCTTTTAAGCAAGGTAGAAACTTCAAGTAAAAAAGACGAAATTTTAAAAAGATATAATGAAATTTTAAACAGTCGTGCTGATATTTCTATGGTAAATTCAGATAAGGGTATCACCAATTTACATGTTCCAAGCGATGTTATTGTTGATGCTTCTATGCCTGCTATGCTTAAAAATGGTGCAAGATTATGGGATAAAGAAGGCAAAGAAAAAGACACAAATGCAGTTATCCCTGATCAAACTTATGCGACTATCTATGAAGCGGTTATCGAAGATTTGCATAAAAATGGCACTTTAAATCCTGCGAAATTAGGCAGCGTATCTAATGTAGGTTTGATGGCTAAAAAAGCTCAAGAATACGGTTCACATGATAAAACATTTGTTGCTAAAGAAGATGGAGTGTTTAAAATCATTGCTAAGGGTAAGGTTTTATTAGAGCATAAAGTTAGAAAAGGTGATATTTATAGGGCCAATCAAGCTAAATTTGACGCTGTTTTAAATTGGATCGATTTGGGTATAGAAAGAGCTGATTTGACAGGAGCTGAAGCGATTTTTTGGCTAGATAGCAAAAGAGCTAGCAATAAAATTATGATAGATTTAGTTCAAAACCGTCTTAAGGAAAAAAATAAAAATATAGCCATTCTTGCTCCTTATGAGGCTTGCTTAAAAAGCTTAGAATTGATTCGTGCTGGAAAAGATGCCATTTCTATTACAGGAAATGTCTTAAGAGATTATTTAACCGATCTTTTTCCTATTCTAGAGCTTGGAACAAGTGCTAAAATGCTTTCAGTTGTACCAATGTTAAATGGTGGAGCTATGTTTGAAACTGGAGCGGGAGGTTCAGCACCAAAGCAAGTAGAACAATTAGTCGAAGAAAATCATTTGCGTTGGGATAGCTTGGGTGAATTTTTAGCCCTACAAGCAAGCTTAGAATTTTATGCTAATAAATGCAATAATCATAAAGCTAAAGTCTTAGCAGAATGTCTTGATGAGGCTATAGGTGAATGGCTTGAAAACAATAAAGCTCCATCAAGAAAAGTAAAAGAAGATGATAATCGTACAAGCCATTTTTATTTAGCAATGTATTTTGCAAATCATTTGGCAAGACAAGCAAATGATATGGAGCTTCAAAGCTTTTTTAAAGATATTGCCTTAGAGCTTTCCTCTAATGAAGAAAAAATTAGAGCTGAATTTAATGATGCACAAGGTGTGAAAGTCGATTTGGGTGGATATTATAAATTTGATGATGAGAAAGCAAATAAAATTATGCGCCCAAGTGCAACTTTTAATGCTATCATAGAAAAAATAGGACAAAGATGAAAATCACAATCATCGGTGCAGGGAATGTAGGCTCAAGCGTAGCCTACGCTTTAATTTTGCGTGAATTGGCAAATGAGATTATTTTAGTTGATATCAATGAAGATTTATTGATTGCAAGGGAATTAGAATTATCCCAAAGCATAGCTGCTTTAAATTTAGACATAGAATTAACTTGTACTAAGGATTATGCTTATACAAAAAATTCTGATATTGTGCTTTTTAGCGCAGGATTTGCAAGAAAAGATGGCCAAAGTAGAGAAGAGCTTTTGCAGCTAAATACAAACATTATGCTTGATTGTGCTAAAAAAATTAAAGAATTTAATCCTGATCCACTTTTTATCATTTTAACAAATCCGGTGGATTTTTTGCTCAATACTCTTTATGAGAGTGGAATTTTTTCTTCTAAAAAAATTGTTGCTATGGCAGGGGTTTTAGACAATGCAAGATTTAAGTATGAAGTAGCTAAAAAGTTAAAAGCTAGAATTTCAAGTGTGGATACAAGATTAATTGGTTTTCATAATGATGATATGGTTTTAGTAAAATCTTATGCAAGTGTTAAAAATCAAAAACTCGGAGAACTTTTAAGTGAAGAAGAATTTGAGGATTTGGAAAATGAAGTTAAAACAGGTGGAGCTAAAGTAATCAAACATCTTAAAACTTCAGCATATTTGGCACCTGCAAGCGCTTGTGTAAGAATGCTCGAATCCATAAGAAGTGGAGAATTTTTACCTATGAGTGTGATTTTGCATGGAGAATTTGGAGTGCAAAATAAAGCTTTAGGTACTATGGCAAGATTAGGTTTAGAGGGCGTTGTTGAGATTATGAAGCTTGAACTTAGCGACGAAGAAAAAGACAAGGTAAAAAAATCATTAATAAAATATCAATATATAAAGGAAGATAAATGAATATACATGAATATCAAGCAAAAGCGATTTTTGCAGACAATGGTATCCCTACTTTAAAGGGAAAGGTTGCATTTAGCGTAGAAGAAGCTGTAGAAAATGCTAAAGAATTAGGCGGTAGCGTTTGGGCTGTGAAAGCTCAAATCCATGCAGGTGGTCGTGGTCTTGGCGGTGGTGTTAAAATCGCTAAAAATTTAGATGAGGTAAAGGCTTATGCAAGTCAAATTCTAGGTATGAATTTGGTTACTCATCAAACAGGACCTGAAGGTAAATTAGTGCAAAAACTTTATATAGAAAGTGGTGCAAATATAGTAAAAGAATATTATTTGGCTATTTTATTTAACAGAATGGCAGAACAAATTACAATTATTGCTTCAAGCGAAGGAGGGATGGATATAGAAAAAGTGGCTAAAGAAAGCCCTGAAAAAATCGCAAAAGTAGGCATTGATCCACAAATTGGCTTTAAAATGTTTCATGGTCTTGAAGTGGCAAAGGTTTTAGGATTAGATAAAGATGAAAGCAAAAAACTTATTTCTATGATAGCAAAACTTTATAAGCTTTATATGGATAAAGATATGAATATGCTTGAAATCAATCCTTTAATTAAAACTGCAGAAGGAGATTTTTACGCTCTTGATGCAAAATGTAGTTTTGATGATAGTGCACTTTATCGCCATCCAGAGATTGCCGAACTTAGAGATATCACAGAAGAAAATCCTGCTGAAAGAGAAGCAGCTGAATTTGGTTTAAGTTATGTAAAATTAGACGGTGATGTTGCTTGTATGGTAAATGGTGCAGGACTTGCTATGGCAACAATGGATATTATCAATTATAGTGGTGCAAAACCTGCAAACTTTTTAGATGTGGGCGGTGGCGCATCTGCTGAAACAGTTGCAAAAGCTTTTGAGATTATTTTAAGAGATAAAAATGTTAAAGTAATATTTATCAATATTTTTGGTGGTATTGTTCGTTGTGATAGAATCGCAAATGGTATTTTGGAAGCAACTAAAAATGTTGAGGTTAATATTCCTATCGTAGTGCGTCTTGATGGTACAAATGCAGCTGAAGCAAAAGCGATCTTAGATAGTTCAAATCTTAAAAATATCAAAGCAGCAACCAATCTTAAAAATGGTGCAGAATTAGTAAAAAGTTTAGTAGGATAAGGATAAAAAATGAGTATATTGGTTAATAAAAATACAAAAGTAATAGTTCAAGGTTTTACAGGTAAAGAAGCAACTTTTCATGCAGAGCAGTGTATGGCTTATGGTACAAATATAGTCGGAGGTGTAACTCCTCATAAAGGTGGTCAAACTCATCTTGGCAAGCCTGTTTTTGATACAGTTGCAGATGCAGTTAAAGCCACAGGAGCTGATGTAAGTTTGATTTTTGTTCCTGCTTTTGCAGTAGGTGATAGTGTAATCGAGGCAGCGGATGCGGGTATTAAGCTTGCTGTTGTAATTACAGAACATACTCCGGTTAAAGATATGATGTTTGCCAAGCAGTATGCAAATAAAAAAGGCATGAAAATTATAGGACCAAATTGCCCAGGAATCATTACTTCTGAAGAATGCAAATTAGGCATTATGCCAGGCTTTATCTTTAAAAAGGGTTGTGTAGGGCTTATTTCAAAAAGTGGAACTTTAACTTATGAAGCAGCTAATCAAGTAGTTCAAGGTGGGTATGGAATTTCAACAGCAGTAGGCATTGGTGGAGATCCTATCATAGGACTTGCTTATAAAGAACTTTTAAGTGAATTTGAAAAAGATAACGAAACAAAAGCTATTGTTATGATAGGAGAAATCGGCGGTAGCTTAGAGGTAGAAGCAGCTAAATTTATTAAAGAAAATATTAGCAAACCTGTGGTAGCATTCATTGCGGGAGCGACTGCGCCAAAAGGTAAAAGAATGGGACACGCAGGAGCTATAGTAGGTAGTGCTGATGAAAGTGCTGCAGCTAAAAAAGAAGCATTAAAGTCTTATGGAATTCATGTAGTGGATTCTCCAGCTTTAATCGGTGAAGAAATACAAAAAATATTAGGCTAAAAAAGGAAAAAGATATGAGTATAGCAGCTCCAAAAGATACCCCTGTTTGGGTAGATGAGCATAGATGTAAAGCTTGCAATATCTGCGTTAGCTATTGCCCTGCAGGGGTTTTAGCTATGCGCGATGATGTTCATGCGGTTTTGGGACAAATGATAGAGGTTGTACATCCTGAGTCCTGTATAGGTTGTACTGAGTGTGAAACACATTGTCCAGATTTTGCTATTATGGTGGCAAAAAGAGATGAATTTAAATTTGCCAAACTTACTGCTGAGGCTAAAGATAGAGCTGTAGCCGTAAAAAATAATAAATATAAAAAATTAGCATAGGAAAGACAATGAGAGAAGTTATAGCAACAGGTAATGTTTTGATTGCAAAAGCAGCAATTGATTGTGGATGTAAATTTTTTGGAGGTTATCCTATTACACCAAGTTCTGAAATTGCACATGAATTAAGCCATATGCTTCCTGCAAATGATGGAACTTTTATACAAATGGAAGATGAAATTTCGGGTGTAAGTGTGACTATTGGTGCTGCTATGAGTGGCGTAAAATCAATGACCGCAAGTAGTGGTCCTGGAATTTCACTAAAAGCAGAGCAAATCGGTCTTGCTTTTATCGCTGAAATTCCACTTGTTATTGTAAATGTTATGCGTGGTGGTCCTTCAACAGGTCTTCCAACAAGGGTGGCTCAAGGGGATTTATTTCAAGCAAAAGCACCTACTCATGGGGATTTTGCTAGTGTGGCTATCGCACCAGCGAGTTTAGAAGAAGCTTATACAGAAACCATAAGAGCGTTTAATTTGGCTGAAAAGTATATGACTCCTGTATTTTTACTTATGGATGAAACTGTAGGGCATATGAATGGTAAAGCGGTATTGCCTGATTTAAAAGATATAGAAATTATTAACCGTAAAAAATTCACAGGTGATAAAAAAGATTATAAACCTTATGCAGCGGGCGAAAATGAACCTGCAACACTCAATCCATTTTTTACAGGATATCGCTATCATGTAACCGGACTTCATCATGGAGATATAGGTTTTCCAACAGAAGATGGTGCTATAGTTAAGAAAAACATGGAAAGACTTATAGGTAAAATTAAAAACAACCAAGATGATATTTGTACTTATGAAGAATATATGCTTGATGATGCTGAATTTTTAATCATAGCTTACGGAAGCGTAAGTCGTTCTGCTAAAGAAGCTATCAATAGGCTCAGAGAAGAGGGTATTAAGGTAGGACTTTTCCGCCCTATCACACTTTATCCTGTAGCTGAAAAGAAAATTGCTGAAGTAGTAAGCAAATTTAAAAAGGTAATGGTAAGCGAATTAAATATGGGACAGTATCTTGAGGAGATCGAAAGAGTAAGTTCTCGTCGTGATTTTATTAGCTTACATCGTGCAAATGGTCGTCCTATAACACCTAGCGAAATCATTGCTAAAGTAAAGGAGAATATATAAAATGGCGTTTAATTATGATGAATATTTAAGAACTGATAAACTTCCTACTCAATGGTGTTGGGGTTGTGGCGATGGTGTAGTTTTAAAATGTATTATCCGCGCGATAGAAAAGCTGGGTTGGAATATGGATGATGTTTGTCTTGTTTCAGGTATAGGATGTAGCGGTAGAATGAGCTCTTATGTAAATTGCAATACCGTGCACACTACTCATGGTAGAGCTATTGCTTATGCAACAGGCATAAAACTAGCCAATCCTAGCAAACATGTTATTGTAGTAAGTGGCGATGGTGATACTTTAGCAATTGGTGGAAATCATACTATACATGGATGTCGCAGAAATATAGATTTAACTCATATTGTAATCAACAATTTTATTTATGGGCTTACTAATTCTCAAACTTCTCCAACTACTCCAAAAGGTTTTTATACAGTAACTGCGCAATTTGGAAATATCGATCCAAATTTTGATGCTTGTGAATTAACTAAAGCTGCTGGAGCTTCTTTTGTGGCAAGAGGAAATGTTATCGAGGCAAATAAATTAGAAAATTTAATTTATAAAGCTTTAGCACACAAAGGTTATAGCTTTGTTGATGTTTTCTCAAACTGCCATATTAACCTAGGTAGAAAAAATAAAATGGGTGAAGCAGTGGCTATGCTTGATTGGATTAAAAATCGTGTTGTGGATAAGTCTAAATTTGAAAGTATGGATTTTGAAGAAAGAAAAGATAAATTCCCAACAGGTGTTTTATATGAAGATAGCACGCAGCCAGAATATTGTCATGCTTATGAAGAAGTGCGTCGTGCAGCCAAAGAAAAAAGAATGGTTGATTTAGGAGCCTTAAAATGAAATATCAATTAAGATTTGGTGGTGAGGGTGGTCAAGGTGTTATCACCGCAGGAGAAATTTTAGCTGAAGCGGCGATCAAAGAAGGTCGTCAAGCCTTTAAAGCTTCAACTTATACTTCCCAAGTGCGTGGAGGTCCGACTAAGGTTGATATTATCATCGATGATAAAGAAATTCTTTTTCCTTATGCAGTAGAGGGCGAAGTAGACTTTATGCTTTCAACTGCAGATAAGGGCTATAAAGGTTTTCGTGGCGGAGTAAAAGAGGGTGGCATCATAGTTGTAGAACCAAATTTGGTTCATCCTGAAAGCGAAGATTATAAAAAATGGCAAATTTTTGAAATTCCTATCATTACTATAGCTAAAGATGAGGTAGGTAATGTAGCTACTCAATCAGTTGTTGCACTAGCCATAGCTGCTTATATGAGCAAATGTATTGATTTGGATATTCTTAAAGAAACGATGCTTCATATGGTTCCAGCTAAAACAAGAGATGCAAATTCTAAAGCTTTTGATTTGGGTGTTAAATACGCACAAGAAACCAAAGCTCATTCTTAAATAAATTTGGGTTTATTCCCAAATTTATTGCTTCTTGAAATAAATTTTTAAACTTTTTCATTTTTTAATTTAGCTACTTTTAACGATTAAAATTTTATAATCAAAAACATATTTATTAAGGAAATTCAATGGATATTTTTGACGAAATGTTTAATAAAACTCCTAAGGAAAAATTTATAGAAATTATACAAAATGGAAATTTAGGAGCCTTAGAAAAAGTATTTGAAAACTTTTTTGCTGATCATATTGCCATGATTGAGCTTTTAGAAAAACAAGGTTTTAATGAAATGGATGTGAAAAGCTTTATACTTGAAAATGGAGATTTTATTCAAGAAAGGCAAAACGATCTTTTTATAGAATTAGGTGCTAAAATTTTAGGACATGAGGGCTAATGAACGTTAGGCTTTTGGTTTTTTTTGCTTTGATGGCAAATTGCATTGTTTTAAATGCTGCTCCTGTTTTTGATTATACATATAAATTTACACTTAAAAAAGACGAGAGAGCTAGCGTGGAGATTAAAGAGCTTGGTTATGATAATGGAGTTCAAAATTTTGATTTTTATTGGACTTTGTTTGATAATACCAATATAGTCGTTCATTCTAAATTTCGTAAATATCCGCGTCAATTTGTGATGAGCTTAAGAAGAAATTTGGACTGGGTAACTCAAACTTTAATTCCTGATTATAAAAATCCACATATTGATAGGGCAAGGCTTATTTTAGAATTTAGCGAATACAAAAAAGGTGAGGCAATTTTTACTGTGTATATAGAAGATAAGGATTCTAGACTTGAAGTGAAATTTCTTGATCCAAGAAAAATGCAATTAACAAATCCACCTCAAAATAATCAAGTAGTGCCTATGATAGATTTTAATGAGCCTCAAGTAGAACCATTGATACAACGAGAAAATACCACAAACTAAATTTGAAGGATATAGGGTGCAGCCAATAGATGATTTGATAAAACAATATTTGCAAGAGCTTGATTATGAACCTATTTTAACTATGCTTGCTAATACCAAATCAGGCAAAAAATTGCGTTCAAAGCTACTTTTAGCAATCGCAGGAGAAAATGCAAATTCTTATAAAATTTGTGCCGCAATAGAACTTATACATTTAGCAAGTTTGTTGCATGATGATATCATAGATGAAAGCAAATTAAGACGCGGTGCAAAGTCTGTTAATGCCGAATTTGGTACAAAAAACGCCCTTATGCTTGGAGATATTTTATATTCAAAAGCTTTTTATGAATTGAGCCAACTAGATGCTTGTTTTGCAAGTATTATTTCAGATGCGGTTGTTAAGCTTGCTGTAGGCGAGCTTATGGATGTTGAGCTTAGCAAAAGTTTTAATGCGGATAAAGATAAATATCTAAAGATGATTTACAATAAAACCGCAGTTTTAATCGAAGCAAGTGCAAGGTGTGGGGCTATTTTGGCAAATTTAGATGAAAAAGCTTTTGGAGAATATGGCAAAAATTTAGGTCTTGCATTTCAAATGATTGATGATATTTTAGACATTAAGGGTGATGAAAAAACCCTTGGCAAACCTGCTATGAATGATTTTAAAGAGGGTAAAACCACTTTGCCTTATATTTATCTTTATGAAAATTTAAATAATGAGGATAGGGCTCAATTAAAGAATTTATTTCAAAAAGATTTAAACAATGATGAAAAAATTTGGATACAAACCAAATTTGAAGAAACAAAAGCTTTAAATAAAGCTATATTGGAGGCTAAAGAATATGCCCACCAAGCAGCACTAGCTATAAAAGATTTTTCCAATGAAAAACTTCAAGATATAATTCAAGCTATGATAGATAGGGATTTTTAATGTATTATTGCATATCTTTTACTCATAAAAATACAGATCTTTCTTTAAGGGAGAGATTGAGTTTTTCAGATGAGGCAAAAAAAAATGAGTTTTTGAGATTGCTAAGCATTCATGAAAATATTGAAGAATGTTTGGTTATAAGCACTTGTAATCGTGTAGAAATAGTAGCTTATGTAAAAGAAGCTTGTGCAGAATATATTATTAAATCCTTAGCTTTATTATGCAATGTAGATAAAGAAAGCTTAGTTCAAAAAGCTGATATTTTTGAAGATAGCGGAGCTATTCATCATCTTTTTTCGGTTGCAAGCTCGCTTGATAGTTTGGTTGTTGGAGAAACACAAATCGCAGGGCAATTAAAAGATGCTTTTGCTTTTGCTTTAAAAAATAATTTTTGCGCGGTACATCTTTCAAGGGCAATTCACAGTGCATTTAAATGCGCAGCCAAGGTTCGTAATGAAACCCAAATTTCAAAAAATCCTATTTCAGTCGCTAGTGTAGCAGTAGCTAAGGCTAAAGAACTTTTGCCTTTAGATGGAAAAAGTGCTATAGTTATAGGTGCAGGCGAGATGGGAGAGCTTGCAGCCAAGCATTTAATCGCTGCTGGAGCTAGAGTTATAGTGTTAAACAGGGATATGGAAAAGGCTCGTATCCTTTGTGAGAGATTGGGTGTTTTAAGCGAGTGCGATAGCTTAAATAATTTAAAAAAATATCTTGATGAGTATGAAATTTTTTTCTCAGCTACCAATGCCCCAAATGCTATTATTACAAATTCTTTAATCGATGAGGTCTCTCATAAGAGATATTTTTTTGATATTGCTGTGCCACGAGATATTGATATTAGTGAAAATGAAAAAATATCAGTTTTTGCAGTCGATGATCTTGAAGTTGTTGTGCGAAAAAATTTAGCCTTAAGAGAACAAGAAGCGCGTATGGCGTATGCGATAATAGGTCGTGAAACAAGTGAATTTTTTAGGTATTTAAATGATTTGGCTTTGATGCCTATTATCAAAGCTATACGCTTGCAAGCTAAAGAATATGCAGATAAACAACTTGAAATTGCGTTAAAAAAAGGATATTTGAAAAAATCTGATAAAGAAGAGGCTAGAAAGTTGATTCATCAAGTTTTTAAGGCTTTTTTACACACACCTACTGTGAATTTGAAACATTTACAAGGTAAAATGCAAAGTGATACAGTGATTAATGCTATGCGTTATATTTTTGATTTGGAAAATAATCTTGAAGGTTTAAATCAATACACATGCGAATTTAATATGGAGAATAATGATGAGATTTACTAAATTTTATGCACCAAGTTTAAAAGAAGCGCCAAAAGATGCGACTTTACCGAGCCATATTTTTTTAACACGCGCTGGCTTTGTTGAGCAAATTGGTAGCGGACTTTATAATTTCTTGCCTTTGGGAAAAAGAGTATTGGATAAAATTCGCACTATTGTTAAGGAAGAAATGGATAAAGCAGGAGCACAAGAGGTAAATTTAAGCTTTGTGACTCCAGCGACTTTATGGCAAGAAAGCGGGCGTTATAATGTTTTTGGTAAAGAGCTTTTGCGTTTTAAAGATAGAAAAGAAAATGATTTTGTTTTAGGCCCAACGCATGAAGAGGCTATGCTTTCTTTGGTAAAAAATAAAATCACATCTTATAAACAACTTCCTTTGCATTTATATCAAATAGGGCTTAAATTTCGTGATGAAGCAAGACCAAGATTTGGACTTTTAAGATGTCGTGAATTTTTAATGAAAGATGGTTATAGTTTTCATGCAAATGAAGAAGATTTAACGCGTGAATTTGATTTGATGTATAAGACTTATTCTCAAATCTTGCAAAGAATGGGCTTAGAATTTAGAGCTGTTGATGCTGATAGTGGAGCGATTGGTGGAAGTGGTTCTAAGGAATTTATGGTTTTGGCAAAAAATGGCGAGGACGATATTTTAATTTGTGAAAATTGTGATTATGCTGCAAATGTTGAAGCTGCAATTAGAGCCAATAAAACTTGCGAAGAGGAGCGTCCTGAGGCAAATTATGCAAGTAAATTTCACACTCCAGATGTTAAAACTATAGAAGCTTTAGCGCAATTTTTCAAAATCAATGCTTTTTATACTATCAAGGCTGTGGTGAAAAAAGCTATTTATGAAAATGAAAATAAATTAGTTGTGTTTTTTATACGCGGTTGCGATGATTTACAAGAAACCAAAGCGCAAAACGCTTGCAATGCTCTTGAGCTTGTAGATGCGAGCGAAGAAGAATTAGAAAAAGCGGGATTGGTTGCAGGTTTTATAGGCTTTGTGGGTTTGAAAAATGTTGATTTTTATTTGGATAAAGAGCTTGAAGGCGAAAAACAAATGATAATGGGAGCAAATGAAAAAGATTATCATTTAATAGGCATTGATGTAGTTAATTTAAGCAAAGATCGCTTTAAGGATTTAGCAGAGGTTAAAGAAAATGATTGCTGTGCTAAATGTGGTGGAAAATTAAAATTAAGCAAGGGTATAGAAGTAGGACATATTTTCAAATTAGGACAAAAATATTCTAAGGCTATGAATGCAAATTTCTTAGATGAAAATGGCAAAAGCAAGCCTTTTTATATGGGATGTTATGGTATAGGGGTTTCGCGCTTACTTGCAGTAGCAATTGAGGCAAATCATGATGAAAAAGGTTGTATTTGGAATAAAACCTTAGCTCCTTTTACGCTTGAAATTATAATTTCAAATATCAAAGATGAGAAGTCTTTGGAATTTGCTACCAAGCTTTATGAGGATTTAAGCAATGCAGGTATTGAAGTTTTACTTGATGATAGAAATGAGCGTTTTGGTGTTAAGATGAATGATTTTGAGCTTATGGGCTTTCCTTATGCTTTAGTTGTAGGCAAGGGCTTAGAAAAGGATGAGTTAGAATTTATAGATAGAAAAACACTAGAGAAAAAAATCATATCAAGTAAAGAAGCTTTTGATTTTATTAAAAAGAGTATAGAATGAATTATAAACTTAGCCTTAGTCCACTTTTTTTACTAGAACTTGTTGCAAGTATTTTATTTATTGTATTTTTTGGTTTGGGAAATTTTTTAATATTTATTTTAGCTAGTATGATTTTTGGAGTAATTTTGCTCGGAATTTTTTGGAAAAATATGCTTGAATTTCGTATAAGCGGTTTTAAAGATATGTTGACTCAATTTGCTTTTGTAATGGCGACTTTTTTGTTTATCTTTCCAGGAATAATAACGAGTATTTTTGGATTTTTTGTTTTGTGTTTTGGTTTGATTTTTAATTTTGCTAAGCCTAGATATAAAAGAAACTACAGACAAAATAACACTTCTGATGAAGAAATTATCGATGTTGAAATTATAGAGGAGAGAAAATGAAAGAGCTTGTTATAGCTACAAGAAAGAGTCAATTGGCTCTTTGGCAAAGTGAGCATGTAGTCCAAATTTTAAAAAATACACATCAAATTGAAGTGCTTTTAGAAGGTTTTAAAACAAAAGGCGATGTTTTGCTGGATTCTCCTTTGGCAAAAATTGGTGGTAAAGGACTTTTTACAAAAGAACTTGAAGAAAGTATGTTAAGAAAAGAAGCACATTTAGCAGTGCATAGTTTAAAAGATGTGCCTAGTTTTTTTCCTCAAGGTTTAGTTTTGGCAGCGGTAAGCAAAAGAGAGCAAAGTAATGATGCTATGCTAAGTCAAAATTATAAAGATTTTCTTTCTTTACCAAAAGGTGCAAAAATAGGCACTACTAGTCTTAGACGCAAGATGCAGCTTTTATTATTAAGACCTGATTTAGAGATTATTTCTTTGCGTGGTAATGTAAATTCTCGTATAGAAAAATTAAAAAATGGGGATTTTGATGCGATTATCTTAGCTATGGCAGGCATTAAGCGTTTGGATTTGGATAAGCAAGTGAATTTTGTTTATACATTTAGCAAAGATGAGTTAATCCCAGCGGCATCCCAAGGAGCTTTAGGCATAGAAAGCATAGATGATGAACAAATTTTAGAATTTTTAAAGTGTTTAAATGATGACAATGCTTTGATAGAAACTACCATAGAAAGAGAATTTATCTCTACTTTAGAAGGAGGATGTCAAGTGCCTATAGGTATCAATGCAGAACTTCTAAATGATGAGATTTGTGTGCGTGCTATACTTGGTTTGCCTGATGGTAGTGAAATTTTAAAAGAAAAAAGAATGATTAAAAAAAGCGAATTTAAAGGTTTTGGCGAAAGTTTGGCGAAAGAATTTATCGCTAAGGGGGCTAAAGAAATTCTGAAAAAAGCTGAAAGTATGATATGAAAGATTTTATTAAAATTCTAAAAAATAATGATTTGCTAAAAGTGTATGAAGAACATATAGATGTAGATCTTGAAATCGCTCATCTAGCTTATATCGAGGCTAAAAAAGGCGAAAATGGCAAGGCTTTGCTTTTTAAAAATCCCGTAGATAAACGAAACAATAAACAATACAAATTTCCTGTCTTAATGAATGCTTTTTGTAACGAAAAAGCATTAAATTTGGCCTTTGAGAGGGATTATAAAGAGGTAGCCGATGAAATTTCAAAATTGACAAAACTTCATATTCCTACTAGTTTTAAAGCAAAAATAGATTTTTTTATGAATTTATTAAGTCTTAAAAATGTCCCACCTAAAAGATTAAAAGCAGATAAAGCTTTGTATGATTATGAAATTTTAAATTCCCTTGAAGAACTTCCTATACTTAAGACTTGGGAAGAAGATGCGGGAAAATTTATTACTATGGGGCAAGTTTATACACAAAATTTGGATAAAACCCAAAATAATCTTGGCATGTATCGTTTACAAGTTAGCGATAAAAATGAGCTTTTAATGCATTGGCAAATTCATAAAGATGGGGCAAATTTTTATCATGAGTATAAAAATGCTGGCTTTAAAAAAATG
The DNA here is from genome assembly GCF_002383965.1 of Campylobacter sp. 110. Taxonomy (NCBI): domain Bacteria; kingdom Pseudomonadati; phylum Campylobacterota; class Epsilonproteobacteria; order Campylobacterales; family Campylobacteraceae; genus Campylobacter; species Campylobacter sp. 110. The sequence continues at coordinate 111,627 of NZ_NXBD01000049.1, forward strand.
CCTGTAAGTATAGCTATAGGTGGAGATCCTCTTTATATTTGGTGCTCTCAAGCACCTTTACCTAAGGGAATTTTTGAACTTTTGCTTTATGGTTTTATTAAAAAAACTCCAGCTAAGCTGACACCTTGTGAAAATGGTATTTTCGTGCCTTATGATAGCGATATAGTGATCGAAGGCTATGTGGATCTAGAAGAGTTTAAAGTCGAAGGACCTTTTGGCGATCATACGGGTTTTTATACTCCTGCAGAGCTTTTTCCTGTGATGAAGGTAGAAAAAATTTATGCTAAAAAAGAAGCCATCTATCAAGCAACTGTTGTGGGAAAACCGCCTTTAGAAGATAAGATTATGGGACTTGGGACTGAAAGAATATTTTTACCTCTTTTACAAACTTCAGTTCCTGATTTAATCGATTATAAAATGCCCGAAAATGGAGTTTTTCATAATCTTATCTTGGCAAAAATTGATGCAAAATATCCCGCTCATGCACAGCAAATTATGCATGCTTTTTGGGGAGTGGGGCAAATGAGCTTTGTTAAACATGCTATTTTTGTAGATAAAAAAGCTCCAAATTTGGATGATTATGATGCATTAATACCTTATATTTTAAATCGTTTTAATACAAATAAAATTTTAATTTCTGAAGGAATTTGTGATCAATTAGATCATGCTTCGCCTAATTCTTGCTTTGGAGGAAAAGCAGGACTTGATGCTTGCGAAGAAATACAAGTTGAAGAGCTTGAAATTTTAGAAGATGAAAAATTACTAGAACTTTTTAAAACTAAGGTAGAACTTTTAAATTTAAAGCAATTTTATAAGGAAAGTAAAAGTCCTATAGTTTGTATTTTGCTTGATAAAAAAGAAAAAATCGAACAAAGTTTTGACAAACTTTTAGAATTTAAAAAACATTTTAGGATTTTAGTATTTTTAGATGCTGAAAATAAGCTTGAAAATTCTTATATGCTTGTTTGGCGTGTGGTAAATAATATAGATGCTAAAAGAGATATTTTTATCAAAGAAGAAAGACTTGGAGTAGATGCAAGTGCTAAAGGTGAAGCTGAGGGTTATTTAAGAGTTTGGCCTAAGCAAACAGATTGCACTAAAAGCGTGATAGAAGATTTGATCTTGCGTAATATTTTAGAAAATAATCCAGATCTTTTTAATAAATTTGAAATTTTTTAAGATAATTGAGATTTATTTTAAAATTTTGGCACAGTTTTTGCTTATTATTTTTTTATTATTGAAAAATAAAATTTTCTTTATAGGTGTTCATAAATTTATAAATTTGTCGATATAAACTTTTAACTAGCAATAGGAAATTTTAAAAAGGATTTTAAAATGGAAATATCGAAGGCAAATGGGCAAATGGATACAGCTTTGGCAAACATTAGCCAAAGAACAAGTGAGACACAGGCTAGTTTAAACATTCAAACCGATAGAAGTCAAGGCCAAGAAGGCGATGATGGACAGCAACGAGGTGTGAGTGAAAAGTTGGCTGATATTACAAAAAAGTTAAATGAGCAAATGGATTCTCTAGATACCAATGTTCGTTTTGGTTATAGTGATAAAATCGGTTCTATGTATATTAGCGTGACTGAAAAAAGCACTGGAAGGGAAATCCGTCAAATTCCTAGTGAAGAAGCTATGAGATTAGCCGAGTATTTTAGGGATGTGATAGGAATGATATTTGATAAGGAGAGTTAAAAATGGCATTTGGTAGTCTATCTAGTTTAGGATTTGGTTCTGGGGTTTTAACTCAAGATACTATAGATAAATTAAAAGAAGCAGAGCAAAAAGCTCGTATTAATCCTTATACTAAAAAAATTGAAGAAAATACAACCAAACAAAAAGATTTAACAGAAATCAAAACTAAATTACTAAGTTTTCAGACGGCTGTTTCATCATTAGCCGATGCTACGGTTTTTGCGAAAAGAAAAGTTGTAGGAAGTATTAGCGATAATCCTCCAGCAAGTCTTACAGTTAATTCGGGTGTTGCTTTACAAAACATGAATATCAATGTTACTCAACTTGCACAAAAAGATGTGTATCAAAGCAAAGGATTAGCAAATGACAGTGGTTTTGTTAATGCACAATTAAATGGAACTGCCGATCTTACTTTTTTTTCAAATGGCAAAGAATATACTGTTACGGTAGATAAAAACACAACCTATAGAGATTTAGCTGATAAAATTAATGAAGCTAGTGGAGGAGAGATTGTCGCTAAGATTGTAAACACAGGAGAGAAAGGTGCTCCTTACCGCTTAACTTTAACCAGCAAAGAAACAGGCGAAGACAGTGCAATAAGTTTCTATGCTGGAAAAAAAGATGCGCAGGGTCAGTATCAAAGTGATTCAGAGGCAGAAAACATATTTTCAAATCTTGGATGGGAATTAGATAAAACGAGTTCTATTGATCCAGCTAAGGATAAAAAAGGTTATGGCATTAAGGATGCTTCTTTGCATATCCAAACTGCGCAAAATGCAGAATTTACACTTGATGGTATTAAGATGTTTAGATCAAGTAATACTGTTACCGATCTTGGTGTAGGAATGACTTTAACTTTAAATAAAACAGGTGAAATTAATTTTGATGTACAGCAAGATTTTGAAGGTGTGACAAAAGCCATGCAAGATTTGGTGGATGCTTATAATGATTTAGTAACCAATCTTAATGCTGCAACTGACTATAATAGTGAAACTGGAACAAAAGGAACTTTACAAGGCATCAGTGAAGTAAATTCAATACGCTCAAGCATTCTTGCTGATTTGTTTGATTCTCAAGTTGTTGATGGAACTACTGAAGATGTAAATGGTAATAAAGTGAACACTAAGGTTATGCTTTCTATGCAGGATTTTGGCTTAAGTTTAAATGATGCAGGCACTTTGAGTTTTGATTCTTCTAAATTTGAACAAAAAGTTAAAGAAGATCCAGACTCTACTGAAAGTTTTTTTTCAAATATTACTAAATACGAAGACATTAATCACACAGGAGAGGTAATTAATACAGGAAGTTTAAGTAAATATCTTAATTCCAATGGAGGTAATACTAATGGTTTAGAATTTAAACCAGGAGATTTTACTATAGTTTTTAATAATCAAACATATGATTTATCTAAAAATTCTGATGGTACTAATTTTAAATTAACAGGGAAAACAGAGGAAGAATTGCTTCAAAATTTAGCTAATCATATAAACAGTAAAGGCATTGAAGGCTTAAAAGTTAAGGTTGAATCCTATAATCAAAACAATGTTACAGAGTTTAGGTTGAATTTTAGTGGAGATGGTAGTTCGGATTTTTCAATCAAAGGAAATGCTAGCATTCTCAAGGAATTAGGTTTGTCTGATGTAAATATAACCTCTAAGCCTATAGAAGGTAAAGGTATTTTTTCAAAATTAAAAGCCACGTTGCAAGAGATGACTGGAAAAGATGGTTCAATTACAAAATATGATGAGAGTTTGACAAATGATATTAAATCATTAAATACCTCTAAAGACTCAACTCAGGCTATGATTGATACAAGATATGATACAATGGCGAATCAATGGTTGCAATATGAGAGTATTTTAAATAAACTCAATCAACAGCTAAATACTGTAACTAATATGATTAATGCGGCAAACAATTCTAATAATTAAGGATAAAAAAGATGCAAAATAATTTAGCCTATAATGCTTATTCTCAAAATCAAGTGGGGATAGAGTCTCCGCAAAAACTTATTGAAATGCTTTATGAGGGAATTTTGCGTTTTTGTGCAAGAGCTAAAGTAGCCATAAGAAATGAAGATATAGAACAAAGAGTGTATTTTGTAAAAAGAACCACAGCGATTTTTATTGAGCTTATTAATACCTTAGATTATGAAAAAGGTGGCGAAGTGGCTCATTATCTTAGTGGTCTTTACACAAGAGAAATTCAGCTTTTATCTTTGGCAAATTTGGAAAATAATGAAGCAAGGATTGATGAGGTTATTAATGTAACCAAAGGCTTATTAGAAGCTTGGAGAGAAGTGCATAACAATGAAGCAATGGCTTAGTGATTTTAAACTTGCGCTCATACAAGAGGATGTTAATAAGCTTGAAAGTTTGTTAAATGCGCTTGATTTAAAAAAAATGCTTGAAGATCTTGCAAGAGATTTTCAAAATGATGAATTAAAAGATAAATTAAATGATAATTTAGGACAAATTAAAGCGCTTTTACAAGAAGCAGTTGTCTTAATAAGTGCAAAAAAGAATTCTAAGGCTTGTGAAATTCAAAAAATTCAAAAAGCTTTAAAATATTTTAAAGCATAGCGATAAGCCGAGTTCTGTCTAGAATGCTCATTTATCTAGTTTTGTTTTCGCAAACAAAATCAAGCGAAGGGTTAAAACAAAGACCTTAACCATCCCTTCTTGCTGCACATTGGGTTTACATAGCCGAAATTGTTGCCAAAATCGCTGGTAAGCTTTTACCTCACCGTTTCACCTTTTCCACTTTTGTGGTAGTTTTCTTTCTGTTGCACTGTCCCTTAGGTCGCCCTAGCCATCCGTTAGATGGAATGTTTGTCTTTTGCAGCTCGGACTTTCCTCTTCTTTTTAAAGAAGCGAGCATTTACTATGCTTTAAAGCTTAATTCTAGCAAAAAAATACTTATTTTATTATCAATTATATTGTGATATCAAATAATTTTTGTTAGAATTATAATTTATTTTTAATATAAAAGGAAATTTATGGCATCTTATTCAATGGGTGATTTAAAAAAGGGACTTAAAATAGAAATCGATGGAATTCCTTTTAAAATAGTTGAGTATCAGCATGTAAAACCAGGCAAAGGTCCTGCTTTTGTGCGTATTAAAATCAAATCTTTTATTGATGGTAAAGTACTTGAAAAAACTTTCCATGCAGGTGATAAATGTGAAGCTCCAAATTTAGAAGATAAAACTATGCAGTATCTTTATGATGATGGAGAAAATTGTCAATTTATGGATACAGAATCTTATGAGCAAGTTGCAATCAGTGATGAAGATGTAGGCGAAGCAAAAAAATGGATGCTTGATGGTATGATGGTGGATGTACTTTTTCACAACGGCAAGGCTATTGGCGTGGAAGTTCCACAAGTGGTAGAACTTAAGATTGTAGAAACAGCACCAAATTTTAAAGGTGATACTCAAGGTTCAAACAAAAAGCCTGCAACGCTTGAAACAGGTGCGGTTGTGCAAATTCCTTTCCATGTTTTAGAGGGTGAAGTTATACGCGTTGATACTGTGCGTGGTGAGTATATAGAAAGAGCGAACAAATAATACAAAAAAAGCTTTTGGGCTATTCCAAGGCTTTTTTAAATTTATATAAAATTTATTTTGTTACTTAATTTCTCATTCCATTCTTAAAAATATTTTTAGACTTTTCTTCAATTTAAAATTTCTATAATATTTCTAATTCATATTGTGGAGGTGGTTCATGGAATGGTTACTTCTTGTTTCTATACCTTTGATTGTTTTAGGTTTTGCTTTAAAGATTAACCCCTTTTTAGTGGTAACTTCAGTTGGAATTTATGTTGGACTTGTTTCAGGTTTTGATTTTGTTAAGGTTGTTAGTGATATAGGAAAATCTTTTGTAGATAATCGCTATGTTGCTATAATTTGGCTTATTTTACCTTTACTTGCTGTTTTGGAACGCAAAGGCTTAAGGGAAACAGGCTAAAAATTTAATATCCAAAATAAAAGTTGCCAGTACAGGACGAATTTTAATGTGTTATTTTGTTTTTAGACAAGTTACTGCAGCTTTAGGGCTTTTATCTTTAGGCGGACATGCGCAGATGATAAGACCTTTAATAGCCCCTATGGCAGAAGCTGCAGCTAAGCTTAAATTTAAAAACTTAACACATAAAGATAGTCAAAAAATCAAAGCTTTTTCTGCGGGAACGGATAATGTTGCTGTATTTTTTGGAGAGGATATTTTTATAGCCGTGCATTCTATTTTATTTATTAAAGCTTTTTATGAGAGCAATGGTATTATTGTTGAGCCATTGCATTTGTCAGTTTGGGCTATACCAACTGGAATTTTGGCTTTAATTATCCATTGCTCTAGACTTTATTTGATAAAAGATTGGAAAAAGCTTATAAAGGGTTGAGTGATGATAAGTCTTGATTTACTTTATTATATTGTAGGAATTTTATTTTTAGTTTTTGGAATTTTAAGTTTTTCTAATCAAGCTAAAGATATAAAATCAAGAATAAGCGGCGGGGTATTTTGGATAAGTTATAGTTTTACTTTTTTACTAGCAGGAGTTTTGCCTCATTTTGTGATGGGTTGTATAGTGATTTTACTAGCACTTATAGCAGGGTTTAATTTATTAAAACCAGCAAAGATCGAAGTTAGAAAAGAAGAAAAAGAATACGAGATAAAACATGCAAATATTTATAAAAATAAACTTTTTATTCCTGCTTTAATGGTTCCTTTGATTACACTTATTGGGACTTTTTTATTTCCCCATTTGAGTTTTTTTGAAAATAAAAATGTTACATTGATGGCTTTGATTATAGGTATAATTATTTCTTCAGTAGTTGCTTGTTTTATGTTTAAGGCTTCTCCTAAAAGAGCTGTTAAAGATGCAGTACATACTATGGATCACATTAGTTGGGCAGCGCTTTTACTGCAAATTTTGGCTACACTTGGGGTAGTTTTTGTTTCTACAGGAATGGGCGATCAAGTATCTAAACTTTTATCTAGTTATATTAGTTTAGATAATGCTTTTATTGCAGTAGCTGCGTATTGTATCGCTATGGCGCTTTTTACTATAGTAATGGGCAATGCTTTTGCAGCTTTTCCTGTGATTACTGCTGCTATTGCTTTGCCGATTTTAATCATGCAAATGCATGCAAATCCTGCTATTGTAGGTGCGATTGGAATGCTTAGTGGATTTTGCGGAACTTTAATGACGCCTATGGCTGCAAATTTTAATATAGTTCCTGCGGCACTTTTAAATTTGGATGATAAAAATGGCGTAATTAAAGCCCAGTTTATGTCAGGACTTGTTTTGCTTGTGGCTAATATCTTTTTAATGTATTTTTTAGCTTTTAGATTTTAAGGAGAAACAATGGAAAAATTTATAAAACAATTTAGCTTTATTGCACTAGAAAATATTTTTAGAGAATTGCCAAATAAAATTACACATTCTTTTAATGATATCAATGATATTAAACCACCAAAACTTATGTATCCTATATTTTATGGTTCTTATGATTGGCATTCTAGCGTGCATTCTCACTGGCTTTTGGTGAAAATTTTAAAAGATTTTTCTCGTTTTGCTCCAAAGGATGAAATCATCAAAGCTCTAGATTCTCAATTTAGCAAAGAAAAAGCAGAAGGAGAGCTTAAATATCTTCAAAACCCTGCACACAAAGGTTTTGAAAGACCTTATGGATGGGGATGGTTTTTAAAACTGACTTTGGAGATAAATTTACTTGCTAAAGAAAATGACAAAGCTGAAATTTGGGCTAAAAATTTAGAAGGCATAGCTGATTTCTTTGTTAAAGAATTTAAGGAGTTTTTACCTAAGATGGATTATCCTATACGAGTTGGAACCCATTTTAATAGCTCTTTTGCTTTGTATTTTGCTTTAGAATATGCAAGATTTAAAAAAGATCAAGAATTGGAGTATTGCATCATCCAAAGTGCTAAAAAGTGGTTTTTAAATGATAAAAATATGCAAGCTTTAGAGCCTTGTGGAGATGAGTTTTTATCTCCTGTTTTGATGGAAGCGGTGCTTTTAAGTGCTGTTTTACATAAAAATGATTTTGTAAAATTTTTTAAAGCATATTTGCCAAATTTAGAAGCAAAAGAGCCTGCAACTTTATTTACCCCTGTGAGTGTGAGTGATAGGAGCGATGGTAAAATAGCACATTTAGATGGGTTAAATTTAAGTCGTGCTTGGTGTTTTAAAATACTTTCAAATTTTTGCGATGAAAATTTAAAAATTCTTTTAAGAAACAATGCTACAGAGCATTTTGATAAAGCTATAGCTCATATAGAAGATGATTATCTTGGGTCGCATTGGTTAGGAAGCTTTGCTTTGCTTGCTATGGATGTGGATATTTTATAAAAATTTCATAAGATGAGTAAATTTGTTACTAAATAGATATTTTTTAAATTTAGATTTTGTTTTTATGCTTTGAAAAATATATTTTTTGATATTATAAGCTCTATAATATTTTAAAGGATGATAATGGTTTTTTTAATCATCTCTAGTATTATAGTGGCTATTATTTTGGGCTATATTACTAGACATAATGTTGGAATTTTTGCTATGATTTTTGCTTATATTATAGGAGCTTTTTTTATGGATTTAGCTCCTAAAAAAATCATAGCTTTTTGGCCTATTTCTATATTTTTTGTTATTTTTGCTGTCTCATTGTTTTATAATTTTGCAACCGTAAATGGAACTCTTGAAAAATTAGCTGGACATTTGATGTATCGTTTTGCTAATCATCCTTATTTGCTTCCTTTTGTTATTTTTGTGGTTAGTGCTATTATAGCTGCTTTAGGAGCAGGTTTTTATACAGTTTTAGCTTTTATGGCACCACTTACTTTTTTACTTTGCGATAAAATTGGTTTAAGCAAAATTGCTGGAGCTATGGCTATAAATTATGGTGCTTTGGGAGGAGCAAATTTTATGACTTCTCAAAGCGGGATTATTTTTCGAGGATTGATGGAAAATTCAGGCATTGAAGCAAATGAAGCTTTTGTAAATTCTAGTATTATTTTTGCTTTTACTATAATTTTGCCTATTGTGGTATTATCTTTTTTTGTGTTTAATGCTTTTAAAAATAATATAAAAATTAGTGTTATTTCAAAACCTGATCCATTTGATTATAAACAAAAAACTACTTTAATTCTCATGTTTATGATGATTGTTGTTGTTTTAATCTTTCCTGTGCTAAATATTATTTTTCCACATAATGAGACAATTAGTTATTTTAATAAAAAAATAGATATAGCCATGATAGCCATGATTTTTGTTGCCATTGCTTTATTTTTAAAATTAGCCGATGAGAAACAAGTTGTTGCTTTAATTCCTTGGGGAACCTTGATAATGATTTGTGGAGTAGGGATGTTAATTAGCATAGCAGTTGAAGCAGGGGCTATAAAATTATTTTCAGATCTTGTAGAAAATGAGATCAATGTGATTTTTATTCCGTTAATAATGTGTGCTATTGCAGCTCTTATGTCGCTTTTTTCAAGTACTTTGGGTGTGGTTACTCCAGCGCTTTTTCCTATAGTTCCAAGCATTGCTGCAAGCAGTGGATTAAGCGAGGCATTGCTTTTTTCTTGTATTGTTGTAGGGGCTCAAGCTTCTGCTATTTCTCCTTTTTCTTCTGGAGGAAGTCTAATTTTAGGATCTTGCCCTGATAAATATAAGGAAAAATTATTTAAAGATTTACTTATTAAAGCTGTGCCTATAGGATTTATAGCGGCGATTTTAGCTACTATTATAATGAGTTTTATTTTATAAGGATAATTTAATGAAGATTGATACTCACGCACATATATTTTTGAAAAAGTTAAATACGGTTGCAAATGCAAGATATAAGCCTGATTATGACGCTAGTTTTAAAGATTATAAAGCAAATTTAGATCATTATGATTTTAATAAAGGGGTTTTAGTTCAGCCAAGTTTTTTAGGTATTGATAATGAATTTTTGCTTCAGAGTATAGAAAAAGATGAAAATATAAAAGCTATAGTTGTGGTTGATGAAAATATTAAATTTGATGAGCTTAAAAAACTAAAAGAAAGAAAAGCTTGTGGAGTTAGATTAAATTTAATTGGCAAAGAATTGCCAAATTTTAAAAGTATGGTTTGGACTCAATTTTTTGAAAATTTAAGTAAGCTTAAAATGCAAATAGAAATTCAAAGAGATTTAGATAATAATCTTGTTGATATTGTTGAAAATTTAATTCCTTATGGTTGTAATATTGTTATCGATCATTTAGCAAGAGCTAATGCAAACTTAACAAATTTAGAGGATTTAATTTGCTTAAAAAACTCTAGAATATTTTTTAAAATTAGCGGTTTTTATAGAGCAAAAATAGACTATGCTAATAATGAACAAGCTGTAAAATTTGCAAAGAAAATATATGAAATTTTAAAAGAACATTTTCCACTTAGCAATTTTGTTTTTGGAAGCGATTGGCCACATACAAATTTTGAAGCAAATATTAATTTTTCATCGGCTCTAGTGGCTTTTAATGAAGTTGTCGTATCTAAAAAAGAACAAGAGCAAATTTTAGGGGATAATGCTTGTGCTTTATTTGGCTTTTAAGCTTTTTGTTTTATCCTAAAGATGTATTTTGCAATGCGTTCAAAATGCACTCTTAGATAAGGTTTGTAAATCACAAAACCACCTAAAAGCCCTAAAATGCTTCCTATTACAACATCAATTAAACGAGCGAGTATTAATTTATCTGCATTTTCACTCATAAAATTAGCTGCTTCCGAAAGATAAGTAGCATAAGGAGTAAAGAAAATCATAGCTAAAGCATAGTTTCGATTGACTAAAAATTGTCCTATAAAAAACAAAGACATCATAAGTAAAATAAGCTCTATATCGTGAAATTGTTTAGATAAAAGCCACCATGCAAAACATACTCCTAAGGCCGTTCCTATGATGCGTTGAATTTGTTTAATCCATATAGAATTTAAAGTTACACCTTGCATAATAGCTGTGCAAGAAATGGCTATCCAATAACTTCTTTCAAGTTCTAAAAAAGTTCCTATAAATATAGAAAAAGCCACAAAAGAACCCATGATCAAAGAATCCACAAAAACTGCATCAAAACCTATGTATTCTCTAGGTGGAATTTCGCTAGGTAAAGCATTTTTAAATCCATAAATCACAACGATAGAATATAACAAAGCCATTAAATTAGCTACCATTGCCCCAAGAAAAACAAGACCCACTAAAAAGATAAAATCCTTAGCTTCAAAAGGAGAATAAGCTCCTAAAACACAAGAAAATACAAAGAAAAAATATCCAGGTGCACCAATGTTATAATATCTAATTAAAATAGAACTTCCCATGGCCACAAGTCCTATAGGGATGAAGGCAAAAATTGCAGGCAAAAAATGAGTTAAAATTCCTAAGAAAAAACTAGAAACTATGCCAAAAGAACAGCACATCACAACAGCCATTCTATGATATAAAGGAGTGTTTGGAACATATAAAAAAGACAAAGCTCCTATCATGGCAATGAGTCCATAGTTTAATTTTCCAAAAAATACACTAAGCCCTAAAACTATACCCACGCCTAAAGCTGCAAAAAAAGGCATTTGCCAAACTTGTTCGCTTGAATTTAATTTAGCAATTTCTTTAAAGTGTTGCTTTAGTATTTCTATTTTATTCACTCTCGAATTTGTCCTTCCCCATTGATTATATATTTATAAGTGCAAATATCTTCAACTCCCATAGGACCTCTTGCATGAAGTTTGCTTGTGGAAATTCCTACCTCTCCACCAAAGCCAAATTCACCCCCATCGCTAAAACGAGTCGAGGCATTGACATAAATGCAAGATGAGCGTAGAAGGCGTTGAAATTTGCTTATGTTTAAAGCATTGTTTGAGATTATGGTTTCAGAGTGTAAAGAGCTGTGTTTGTTGATATGTTCTATAGCCTCATCACAATCTTTTACTGATTTTATACTGATAGTATAATCAAGCCATTCTGTATCAAAAGTATTTTCATTTGCTTTAAAAATTTCTAAATTTGAGTTGTTAAAATAAGCCAAAGCATTTTCATGGGCGTGAATTTTTACCTTAAATTTTTCAAATTCAGGGATTAAAAGTTCTATAAAATCTTTAGCAATTTTTTCGTGGATTAAAAGGGTTTCTAGGGCATTGCAAACGCTTACTCTTTGGCATTTTGCATTAAGGATGATCTCTAAGGCCATATTTAAATTTGCACTCTCATCCACAAAAGCATGACATAAACCTTTATCTTGTTTGATGAGTGGAATTTTTGTATTATTGGCAATTTCTTGTATCATGTTTGAACTTCCACGAGGGATGATTACATCGATTAAATCATCAAAAGCCAAAATTTGCATGATTTCATTTCTTTCATAAAACATAGCAAAGCAATCTTGCAAATTAAACTCTTCTAACACTTTATAAACAAGATCAAATATGGCCAAATTTGTAAATTTTGCCTCACTACCTCCTTTGAGTACACAAGCATTGGAGCTTTTTATCATCAAAGCGATGATTTCAGCACTTAGGCTTGGTCTTGCTTCATAAATCACACTGATTAATCCTATAGGAATGCTGATTTTTTCTATCTTTAAGCCCGCATAATTAACCCAGCCTTTAGAAATTTTACCTATAGGATCTTCTAAATAAGCAATCTTTTCCAAAGCATCGCAAAGAGAAAAAATGCGTTTTTCATCTAGCAAAAGTCTATCTCGCATTGCTCCGCTTTTGGTAAAATTTGTCATGTCTTTTTCATTGGCTTCTAATATGATTTTAAAATTCTCTCTTAAAGCACAAGCTAATTTCAATATAATATTTTCTTTATCCTTGGGAGTTAAATTGAGCAGTTTTTGAGAATTTTTCTTAATATTTTCAAGTAAATTTCGCATTTTTAATCCTTTATTTACAAAAAACTTGATAAATTATACAAAAAATTTTAGAATTGAAAGGTAAATTTGAATGAAAAAAGTAGATTTAATTGTAGTAGGTGCAGGGCCGACAGGAATTGGTTGTGCGGTTGAAGCTAAGCTTAAAAATAAAGAAGTTTTGGTATTAGAAAAATCAAACAATATTTGTCAAACTTTGATGCAGTTTTATAAAGATGGCAAAAGGGTTGATATGGCTTATAAGGGTTGTGAAGGCACAAATCACGGACATGTTCCTTTTCAAGATGGAACCAAAGAAAGCACTATAGAGACTTTTCAAAATGCTTTAAATGAGCATAAAATAGAAGTTGAGTTTGGCTCTGAGGTAGAGAGTGTGAAAAATGAAAATGGAGTATTTTTAGTAAGTACAGGCAAGGGTGTTTATGAGTGTAAAAATATCATCGTAGCTATAGGTAGAATGGGTAAGCCTAATAAGCCTGATTATAAACTTCCTGGAACTTTAACAAAGATTATTAATTTCAATGCTAATTCTGTTTTAGGTGATGAAAAAATCCTTGTTGTAGGAGGTGGAAATTCAGCTGCAGAGTATGCAGTAGATTTAGCTAATTCTAATAAAGTAAGCCTTTGTTATCGCAAGAAAGAATTTACAAGATTAAACGATATCAATCTTAAAGATATTCACGAAGCTGGAAATTCAGGCAAAGTAGAATTAAAACTCGGTATAGATATAGAAGAACTTGAGGATGATAATGGTAAAGCTAAGGTGAAATTTAACGATGGCAGCAACGAAACTTATGATAGAATCATTTATGCTATCGGTGGTTCTACTCCTCTTGATTTTTTACAAAAATGCGGAATCAATGTCGATGATAAAGGAGTTCCTTTAATGGATGAAAATAAACAAAGCAATGTAAAAGGTATTTTCGTAGCAGGGGATATCGCAACTAAAAATGGCGCAAGCATAGTAACAGGCTTAAATGACGCTGTAAAGATACTTGCCGTAATTTAATCAAATTTGGCCCTTGGGCTAAATTTGACTTATTAAACTTTCAATATTATAATTTCTTTATTATATTTTAATTTTTAAATATTATCATGCAAACACAAGATAAAAACAATAAAAAAATCATACCGATAGAAACCTATCGCTTAGCTTTCTACATACTAGGACTTCAAACACTCTATTAGCTCCTTTTAAGATATTTGTATTGTTAAATATTTTAAAGGATTTTTTATGTCAAATATTTTTAGCACCTTAAGCCCTTTTAGGCTTTTTGTTAAATGTGCTGTGCCTAATGTAATAAGCATGGCATTTATTTCTTTTTATTATATTGTTGATGGAATTTTTGTTGGAAAATATCTAGGAAATGACGCTTTAGCAGCTTTGGCCTTGATTATTCCTTTTATTATGATATCTTTTGCTTTGGCTGATATGATAGCCATTGGTTCAGCTGTGCAAATTTCTATGCATTTAGGACTTGGGAAGAAACATTTAGCTAGAAAAATCTTTAGTTCTAGTATGTTAATTATCTTCCTTATTTCATGCTTGGTAGGTATTTTAGAATATCTTTTAAGTCCTGTTTTGATCGATTTTTTAGATGTAAATGAAGATATCAAATCAATGGCAAAAGAGTGTATGCTTGTATTTGCTTTGTTCGCCCCCTTTACTATGTGTTCTTTTGCTTTGGATAATTATCTTAGAATTTGCGGAAAAACAACTTATAGTATGACAATGAATGTGATTATAGCATTGAGTAATATAGTGCTTGATTATATTTTCATCGTTGTGTTGGGTTGGGGCTTGTTTTCAGCAGCTCTTGCGACTTGCTTGGGGCTTATGCTAGGCGGTATTTTTGGAATTTTTCCTTTTTTATTTCAGAATTTAGAGCTTAAATTTTCAAGTTTGTATATGAATATGAAGATTTTTAAAAACATAGTTTATAATGGAAGCAGTGAATTTTTTGGCAATATCTCGGGTTCTTTATATGGTATATTTGCTAATTTAGTTTTGTTAAAAATTTCAGGCACTCAAGCTGTTGCTGCTTTTTCTATCGTTTCGTATATTGATAATTTTATCATTATGCTTATTATTGCTATGGGTGATGCGATGCAACCTGCATTAAGTTATAATTATGCTAAAAAAGATTTTTCAAGGATGAAAGATATTTTAAAGGTAATGTTTTTTGCAGGTGCGATTTTATCTTTATTGTCTATTGCAATGATATTTGTTTTGGGTAAGGATTTAGTAGGATTATTTACTCAAGAAAATGATCAAGAATTTATCATTTTTGCTTATATGGCTTTGATGTTGTTTTCTTTTAATTATCTTTTTGCGTGGTTTAATGTTTTAAGTGGTTCTTTTTTAACAGCGAGCAATAAAGCGAGTTTTTCTTTGATTTTAAGCTTGAGCCAAAATCTTTTTATTCCTTTATGCTTTCTTTTGATTTTATCGTCTGCTATGGGGTTAAAAGGAGTGTGGCTTAGTCCATTTTTTGCTGAACTTTGTGTTTTGATTTTAGCTTGTATTTTTGTTAGAAAACTTTTTAAGAAACTATCGTTTTTATAATGATAGTTTCTTTAGATTGATTTTAGAATTTATATCCTACACCTGTAAGCAAGATGTGGTATGTTTCATCGTAAAAATCTATATCACTATTTCTTTTTTCTAAGCCATAATTTGCAAAACCATAAAGTGAGTTATAGCCTAAGAATTGATTTTTTACGAGCTTGAGATTGAATTTTGTAATGCTACCATCTTGTTTTTGGTTAAAAATAGGATCGGTGCCATCTGCTTTGTATTGATTTAAGCTTAGGCTTGGAGTTAGGATATAATTTCTTGCAAAAACCAGATGTGTCCCTATTTTAAAGCCATATCTTGAGTAGCTTTGAGCCTTTCCATCAGCATCATTATAATCATAGTTTAAGCCTAAATTTAATAAAGAATAATTATAGCTTAATTCTAACTCATGATAATTTCCCTCTCGTTTAAGAGAAGCAAATTCTATACTTTCTTTATCTAATTTATTTTTTGCAAAAACATAAGAAGCGTTGAATTTTCCAAAATCACTTTCATAAAGTTGTGAAATTCTAAAGCCGTATTTACTTACATCGGTTTCTTCACGATTGTCTATAAAATAAGGATTAGCATAAGCTTTTTCTCTTAAAGATGAAATGAAAGAAAAAGAAGTGCTAAAGCGTTCTAAATAAGCTCTTTCATATCCTAAGGAAATACCGCTTAAATCCCTTCCGTTGTAGTTTTTAAGAAATACTCTATCATTATCGATTAAATTCCCATAGTAAAGCTCAAGACCTATAAAAGGGATAGCAGAAGTATCGGAATTATCGGCATTGTATCCGCTTAGATAATCGCTATTTGCTAGAGGTGAGATATTACTCTTAACATCTCTTACACCTACTCCTAGGCTTAAATTTCCACTAAAACCACTTTGAAATTCTATAGATGAAGCTTGACTTACAAATAAAGAGGCCAAAGCAAAAGAAAATAAGGTTTTTTTCAAGATAAACTCCTTGATAGTTTTTGATTAAAATTATAACTTTATTGTAACTAATATTACTTTAATTTTTTATAAAAAGCTTATGTGAATTTTTAGATTCTTTTAGATAAAATCTTTCAATAAATTTTACTCAAAAAAGGAAAATAGGTGCAGCAAGAGCATTTTGATTTGGATTTAGAACGCGCAATTTTAAGTAGTTGTATTATGAGTGAGGATGCTTATTCTAGTATAGCAGGAGATATAGAACCTAAAGATTTTAGTCTTAAAGCTCATCAGGATGTTTTTAAAGCTATTATTGCTTGCGTGAATGCTGGAGAGCCTATATCGATTAGTTTTTTAAAAAAGCATAAAAAAATAGACGAGCAAATTTTAACCGAGATTATCGCAACTCCTTCGATAATAGATCTTCCCGCTTATGTCAATGAACTTCGCGAAAAGTCGATTAAAAGACAGCTTTTAAGCTTTGCCCATCTTTTGCCAACAAGGATCAATGATAATCGCGCAGTCAGTGAAATTTCTGATGAAATTGGCAAGGAAATTTTTAACATCACCAATCGTGTAAACACCAACGATATCAAAGATATAGAAATAGTCTTAAGCGAGCTTTTGGAAGAATTTAAAAAACAAAAAAGCCTTGAAAACAAATCCGTGATAGGACTTGATACAGGATTTGAAGATCTAAATACTATGACCAAGGGTTTTAAAGGTGGGGAGCTTATCATCATCGCAGCGCGCCCAGGTATGGGAAAAACAACTTTGTGCTTAAATTTTATAGAAAAGGTTTTAAGACAGGATAAAGGAGTGGTGATGTTTTCGCTTGAAATGCCTGCTGCTCAAATCATGCAAAGAATGCTTTCGGCAAAAACTTCCATTCCTTTGCAAAAAATCTTGACTGCGGATTTAAATGATAACGAATGGGAACGCATAGGCGATGCTTGCAATTATTATTCTAAAAAGAAATTATTTATCTATGATAGTGGTTATGCGACTATCACAGATGTAAGAGCGATTTTAAGGCGTTTAAAGGCTCAAGAAGAAAGTATAGGGCTTTGCGTGATCGACTATATAGGGCTTATGATGAGTAATTCTAATTTTAATGATAGGCATTTGCAAGTCAGCGAAATTTCAAGAGGGCTTAAGCTTTTGGCAAGGGAGCTTGATATGCCTATCATCGCGCTTTCACAGCTCAATCGTTCTTTAGAACAGCGTGCAAACAAGCGTCCTATGATGAGTGATTTGCGTGAAAGTGGGGCTATAGAGCAGGATGCGGATACGATTTTGTTTGTGTATCGTGATGAGGTTTATAGAGAGCAAGATGAAAAAGAGCGTGAAAATAAAGCGAAAGCCGAAGGCAAGCCTTATCAAAGAAATTTTATCCCTAATCCTATGCAAGAAAATGCTGAAATTTTAGTCGGCAAAAATAGAAATGGCCCTGTAGGGGTTGTCGAGGTTTTATTTTTAAAAGAAAAATCTTGTTTTGTGGATAAGCCACGATTTGAGAGTGTTGAATTTCAGGAGTAGGGATTAACTCTATAGGTCGAGCTTAATTTGCCATAAAGAAATTTAGAAAGAGAACAAAGTCAAAAGTCTAAACTAAATCAATAATAACTAAAGTCCAAAATACCCATAAACAAGCGGTTTTAATAAGAGGTGTTTAAGAGATTTTAAGTCCTTTTGTCATGGAGCAAAACTCTATAAATTTTCTAGCCCGAAAGCTAGATTAGGCTGTATAAAAAATTGATATTAATAAATTCTTAAAATGCTTTAATAGTTCTTTTGCTAAGTAAAGCTTCATTTGCATTGGAACAACCCCTTTGTTGAGTTTCATTCATTTTCTCCATTTTTTTACATTCTGCAACTCTAGCTTTAGCCTCATCTAAGTGTGCTTTATAATAATCGCTTGTTTTTACTTCATCCCCACAACCTGCTAAAAAAGCCAAAGCGCCTAAACCAATTAACCTACTAAAAATAAAATGTTTCATTGTTCTTCTCCTTGATTTGATATAGAAACAAAATATTTTAGCATTATTTTATTTCTATTTAAGAGCGTCTGAGTTTGATTTACTTCAAGTTTTTTTAATACAACCTGCATCTTTTATAAATTTATCCATTTTTACCTGTTGCATTATTCTTTGATTGCTAAGTAATGAGTAGATATATTATTTTAATCTATAATAAGTGATTTTGATTTTTTGAGTGGTTTTTGCAGTCTGCAATTTTTCATCAGGGTTTTGTTTTAGAAAACTTTATATTGAAGTTTTAATTGTTGTTATGTATCATTAAATTTTTATTATAAAGAATTTTTAAAAAAAGAGATTAAATTCTACTTTAGATTTGGAGTGTTAAATAAGTAAAGTATTTGTTTAAAATATTATTTGTTAATTGAATAAGTTTGATTTGTTTTTGGATTATATATGAAATAATTAAAGTAGTGGTGGATTTAGCAGAATATTAAAAAAAGTATCTAAATACCTATAAAATAGATATTTTATATTTTATAGTAACCCATTAAATAACCCAGTTTTCTAATATGATTTTTTAATATTAAAATCCGATTAAAATGCCTATAAACATATTTCTTAAAATCCGATTAAAAATGATATGTGCTTTTATTAAAATCCGATTAAAAACAATACGATAATCTTTGCCAGTGCTTTTTAATATAATAGTGTTTGTATAAAAATATAAAAAATGGTTTTTGTTTTTTTGCTTTCTTAGTAAAGAGCAATAAGTATTCCATAATTGCTAATTTAATCTTTGATTAATAGTTTTATTATTTTTTATATATTATAATTTTTAAATAAAAATATCATTCCTTAAAGCTTCGTTTGTTAATTACTTAAAGACTTCTTATGTTTAATAAAAAAGATATTATTGTTAATGCAGTTCCCGTTAAGCTTTTTGCAAGTAATTTAGGTTTGTATGATAATTTTTATAGAAATGTAAATGAGCTTAAAAGTGGTTTTAAAATCAAACAAGTAGGAAATAATTTTTTTGTTTTGCTTCCTGATTGGTTTATAAAATTGCTAGAGATAGGATATGATTGTTATGTGATTAAGCCTTATGATGATTTTAAATATGAATTTAAAGTTGAACTTTCTAAAAAAACTGAAATAGGATTTTACAAAAATGACAATTTATAAACTTTGCAAGTGTGGTAAGAAAATACAAACTCATTTAAGAACTTGTGAAGAATGTGATAAAACTTTTAAGAAAATAGCAAACAAAAGATATGATTGTTTTAAAAGGGATAAGCAAAGTTCAGATTTTTATAATAGTGTAGCTTGGAGAAAATTAAGAAATGCTTTTATAAATAAAAATCCATTTTGTATAAGGTGTGGAAAGTTTGCAAAAATTGTAGATCACATTATACCTATTAAGCAAGGTGGCAAGAAATTAAGTGAAGAAAATTTGCAAAGTTTATGCTTGGCTTGCCATAATGAAAAGACTAAAAACGAGCTTAAGGGGTAGGGTATGTAATCTCTATGAAAGCCAATCCTATACACCGAAGCGGTAGACACGAAAAATGCGAGCCAGTTTTTTACATAATGTTATACTTAACCTACTAACTAACTAACCAAAACACAAGCAAAGCAAGGTAAAATCTTTATTTGAAATTTTTATTTTTATCAAAAGCGTTCTAAAAAAGCCAAATTTTGCTTTAAATTAACTAACACGCATTTTAACGCCTTAAAATATCATTAAAATACAAATAAAAAAAGGCGTTTAATGCAAAAAGAATTTTTAAACATTGATGAGGTTTTGCAAATTTTAAACATTAATTCTAAAATCTATTTGAGTAGATATTTAAAGAAAAATGGCATAAAAGTATTAAAAGGAAAAACTAAACCCTATCCAAAAGATGAAATTTTAAGACTTGCTAAAAAAAGACAAGATGAAAATCATTACAATTCTAAACAAAACGAAGTTATTTTGTATATTGATGAAAATTCGATAAAAGAAAAGCCAAAGGCAAATAAAACAGAACAAATACAAACGCAAGATGATTTTAAGCCTTTAAATTTAGAAACCATAGAGCAAGAACTCACACAAAAAACTATCAAAGATTTAGAAAATTTAGGCATTTATAATCCTTTAGAAAATGATATTATTAAAACTTATGTTAAAAATCTCATTTTTTTAGAATGCACAAGCAAGGAAATGGAGAAAAAAGGTTTTACAACAAGCACAGATAAAGGAACGCCTATTGTAACGCCTGAACTTATAGCTTTTAATTCTTTGACTAAAAATATTATAGGCTTAGCAAAAGTTTTAGGCATAGGCTCTCCAAATCGTGCAAGGCTAAATTTAAAAGATAAAAAAGAAAAATCAGCTTTTGATGTGCTTTTAGAAGATGAAAGTTAAATTATGGATAAATTAAGAGCAAGAGAAGATATATTAAATTACGCTTTAGCTTATATTAAACAAAAAAACAAAGAATTTGAAAACTCGCCCTTTTATATTGATGAGAAAATAGCTAAAAAAGCGGTTTTATTTATTTCTCTTTTAAAGCACACCGATGGCGAATTAGCCGGTAAGCCCTTTCAGCTTTTAAATTTTCAAATCGAGTTTATCATCGATATCATCGCCACTTATTCTAAGGAAAAAAACGCCAGAAGATACTCTTACGCTTTGCTTTTTATCCCAAGAAAAAATGGTAAAACAGAGTTAATCGGAGCTATTTTGCTTTATTTTTTATTTATTGATAAAGAAAAGGGTAAAAAAATATATTGTGCCGCAAATGAAACCGAACAAGCAAAATTAGTTTTTAATGCTGCTTCATCTATGGTAAGCCAAGAAGAAGAATTAAATAAAATGTGCTATCAATATAAAACCTATAGAGAAATCCGTAAGAAAAACGCTAAATTTGAAGATTTTATAAAGGTTCTAACAGCTACAAGTGAGACAAAAGACGGCTTAAGACCTTATGTTTTTATTTACGATGAGCTTCACGCTGCCAAAAATGGGGATTTATATAAGGTTTTAGAAGAAGGAACGGCAAGTCGTGTAAATTCTTTATGTATAGTCATTTCAACAGCAGGATATAATCATTTTGGAGAGATGAAAAAGCAATATGATTATTGCAAACAAGTTAAAAATGGCATTATAAACGACCCATCAACTTATGCAAAGATTTATGAGCCTGATGCTGATGATGATTGGAACGATGAAAAAACTTGGATCAAAGTTAATCCTGCTTTGGGTTATGGCGTAAAGCTTGAAAAATTAAGAGAATATTATCAAAAAGCTTTAGCAAACGCAAATGATGAGGTGAGTTTTAAAACAAAACATTTAAATATATGGACTTCAAATGCTACTTCTTTTATAAAAGATGATGATTTTTTAAAATGCAGTTTTAAAGATCTTGATTTAAAAGGCGATGTTTATGTTGGACTTGATCTATCTGCTACCACTGATTTAACTGCTTTAGCTTTAATTTGCGAAGTGGATAAAATCTTACATGTGGATTTTAAATTTTATGCACCAGAACTTAGTGCAAGAGAGAGAAGTAAAAGAGATAAAGTGCCTTATTTAGAATGGGCAAAACTTGGCTTTTTAACTCTAACGCCAGGTAATAGTGTTGATTATGACTATTTAATTAACGATATCTTAGCTCTAAATAAAAAATTAAATATCAAAATGATAGGTTATGATCCATGGAATAGTTTAGAAGTAGCCAAAAAGTTAAGCGATGAAAATATAGAGTGCGTTCAGATTAGACAAGGTTTTGCAAGTATTAGCGAACCTTTAAAAGAATACCAAATCAGAGTTTTAAAACAAACTTTAAATCACAATAACAATCCTATTTTTAGATGGTGTAATTCAAATTTAGTTATTGATCAAGATGCAAGAGAAAACATAAAGCCTGATAAGAAAAAATCAAGTGAAAGGATAGATGCAATTTCGGCTTTAGTCACTGCAATCGCCACTAAAAACAGCATAGAAAAACCAAAAATCAATGTTTATGAAAAAAGAGGTATAAGGTTTTTATAGCTTAATAAATTTAGAAGTAAAAATGAGTAAAATTATATTTTTCAAGGAGTTTTTTTGATAAATTGTAATGATAAATTTGATAAATGGAATAATGAAAAGAAAAAACTACAAATAAAAGAAAATAAAATAATAAGCATAGGTAAGATTTATTGGGTTAGCATAGGACAAAATATAGGCAGTGAAGTTTATGGAAAACATAATGACTTCAAAAGACCGGTTTTAGTTTTAAACAAAATATACATTGAGGATTATGTTAATCTTTTTGTTGGCGTTCCATTAACAAGCAAAATAGAAAATAAAACAGGTTTTCTTTATCATCACTTCACAGATAGTAAAAACAGAAAGCAAGTAGCTCTATTATCACAAGTAAGAACCTTTGATACTAAAAGAATAATAAGTTATTATAATGGAAAAATCAAAAAAGAAGATTTAGAAACAATTAGAGAAAAAATAACAAAGAAAATAATATCCCCGCACATGGCGGGGTAACTCGTAAATGAGCCAACTCTCCTTATCAGAAGAAGTCTAAAACCTACTTTTAAAGTTTTACAATTCTTATGATCACTGAGAAATTATATCATTTTTTTTATAAAACGCACTTTAACGCCTCAAACTTTTTTTAAAATAAGTAAAAAATAAAGGTTTTGCATGTTCAATAAAATAAGATCATTATTTACAAAAAAAGCACGAAATAATGAATTTGTTAATAGCTTAGAAATTTTATTAGAAGATAAAATAAAAGCTGAGGAACTTTCAGCAGTAATTGCCGCAATCTCAAATATTAGCGAGACCATAGCATCTTTGCCATTAAATTTATATCAAAGAACAACTGATGGATCAAAACTAGCCTCTAATCACCCCTTATATGAACTCATCAAAATCGCACCAAATGAAACAATGACACCTTTTACACTCTTTGAGGCTTTTATGGTACAAATGTTAATTTATGGCAATGGTTTTTTATATCCTGTTAAAAAAAGAAACGGGGTGATTAATTCTATAGAACTCATAGAAAATAAAGACATTAATATCTTTAAAATGAATGGAAAGTATTTTTATCAAGCTTACTCAAAAAATGGCAGTATTGTTTTAAATTATGATGAGGTTTTAAATGTGCCTTATCATACTAAAGATGGAGTAAAAGGTATCGCACCGCTTAGAAAAAGCAAAAATACCACAGAACTTGCAACAGCTATAGAACAGCACGGACTTAGCTTTTTTAAAAATGGAAGTTTTACAAGTGGCGTTATATCTGTACCAAATGAATTAAGCGAAGAGGCATATTCGAGATTAAAACAATCCTTTAAAGAAAATTATAGCCAAAAAAAAGCTTATAATATTTCTATTTTAGAGGGTGGAGCAAGTTATGCACAAACTACAAGTGCGAATAAAAATAGCCAGTTTTTAGAAAGCAAACAATTTCAAGTGATAGAAATCGCAAGACTTTTTAATATCCCACCGCACAAACTTGGAGATTTAAGTCGTGCGACTTTTTCAAATATCGAACAACAAGAGACAAATTATATGGTGCAAACCATAACACCTCTAACAACTAAAATCGAACAAGCCCTAAATCGCTTTTTATTAAACCAAAATGAAAGAAAAGAATTTTATTTTAAATTCAATATCAACGCTATTTTAAGAGCTGATAGTTCTTCAAGGTGGGAAAGCTATGTAAAAGCTTTAAGTAATGGCGTGATGAGTATAAACGAAGTAAGAGCCTTGGAAGAAATGAACCCAATTGATAATGGAAACGATCATTTAATACCGCTTAATCTTGCCAAAATAGATGAAAAAGACACACAAAAAGGCAATCAATGATAGAAGTAAAAGGCTTGAACGAATTAATGAAAGATTTGCAAAGCATAAGTAAAAAAGCTTTGCCAAATGCGGCTAAAAAAGGAGCTTTAGAAGTAGCAAAAGAAATCACAAATGATTATAAAAAGAATATTCCTAAACAAAGTGGACTTTTAAAGCAAAGTGTTAAGGCAGTTTCTAGTTATACTTTAGAAAAAGGTGTTTATCGTGCTGCTTCGGTTGTTTTTAGAATGAAAAAAGTAGGTATAAAAAGATTTGAAAAATTAAAAAATGCTAAAAAATGGACACAAGCAAAGAAAAATGAGAGAAAACAAAGAATGGATTATTTTGCGAGTGCGTATTATGCTCATTTTATAGAGTATGGATTTTTTCATAAAGGCGGAGTGAAAAAAAGTGCAAAAGGAAAACCAAATATAAGCGGAAAAAACACTTTTGTAAAAGGCACTTATACCATGCAAAAAGCAAAAGAGAAAATAGACCCAAAAATGCAAAGCTTGGTTACAACAAAACTAAATGCTGAGTTAGACAAATTAGGATTTTAAATGAAGGAATTTTTAAGCGATTTTTTAATGGGACTAAGCAAGGAATTAAATATAGAAATTTACCCACTTTCAAGGCAAAAAACAAAGCTAGAAAAAGCATTTTTAATTTATGAAATCACAAGCGAAGAATTAAATTTAAGTATAGATGATAAAATCTTAAGCAAAGAATTAGAAATTAATTTGAGCCTTTATACTCCAAAATACAAAGATTTAAGAGAGTTAAAAAGCAAAATTGAAAGTTTTATTTTAAAATTTTATAAAAAACCTATTGAAATTTTAATACATGGAGAAGATAAAGATGAAGAGAGTGGATTTTTTACGAGTGAGATTTTTATCACTTATCGTTTATAAATTTCTTTTCTATGTCCTACTTCAAGACAAAGAATAGTTAATTTTTCATCATTATTTAAACAGATTAAGCGATAATCATTTATCCTATAACGCCACAAGCCTTTTAAATTTCCTTTTAATGCTTTGCCTTTTTGATTTGGACTTTCTAGGCTTTGTATTTCTTCTTTCCATTTTTTGATTTGTTTTTGAACTTCTTTATCTAGTTTTTTAATTTGCTTTACTGCTTTTTGGCTAAAATCAATTTGTATCATAAACCAAGCTCTTTAAAAAGCTCATCAGCACTAATGCTTTTTTTACCGCTTGCTAAATATTCTTTATAAGCAACTTCTCCTATTTTTGCATCTTCTAAGTCTTCTAAAAATTCCATAATTAAAGCTTGAATAATTTCTTCTTTGCTTGTATTTCTTTCTTTGGCTATGTTTAAAAAAGCTTGTTCTTTTTCGCTTGATAATTCTATATTTAGACTAAGCATTAAAATTCCTTTTTTTGAAAATTATAACAAAAAATTAGAAAATAAAATACAAAAATATAGTTTTATGAAAAATATCTCTTAATACGCATTTTAACGCCTTAAACTTTTTATAAAATCTCCTTACATTACTTATATAAGGAGAAAAGATGTCAAAAGACAAAATAATTACAGATGCCCCTGATGTGCAAGGGCTTAGAGTTTTAGTTTTATCTCGTGCTATGGAAAGTTTAGGAAAAGAAGCTATTCAAGCAGGATTTTTAACAAGTATTTCAGGTCTTAAAGGTGGAACTAGAGAAAGTCAAAAACTAAGCCCAATCAACGATAGAGATTATGAAGAAATCAACGCAGTGGGCAAAAAAACTTCAGCTACTGTAAATATGAATTTACTTTATAAATTTGTTAAAGATGGTAATTTAGAAAGCTATGAGGGGGTAAATTATTTAGAAAAAGCTTTTGAAGAAAATGAAGAAGTTTTTATCATCGTAGAGATTAATGATGAGAGAAAAACCATGCTTAAAATCAAAATGAAATTAACAGGCTTTGAACTTCAAAGCGAAGCAAATAATAAATTCAGTGCAAATATCACAGCAGAAAAAATCGGCGAAGCTAAAGACATCACACCTTTTAGATTTGAAGAAAGTCAAAATATAGAACACACTACAAAAGCTTTAAATGTGGGCGATGTGATGAGTGATAAAAAAGGTAAAATTATTTATTTTTACCCAAAAGAAAGCACACTTGAAAAACCAGAATTAAACGATGAAAGAATGGTTTATGTTTTTGATGAGGTGCGAGGTGTTATACCAAATCCTAGCACACAAACTTTTAATGAAAACAATGAATTTATAACCACAAAAGAAGCTGATAAAGTTTGGGAAAAAGAAAATGATGAAAATATTATCCATGAAAGCAAAACCGAACCAGAACAAGGGCAGATTTATGAGGAATTAAAAGGAAAAACATTATATTTTTATCCAAACGCCTTAACACTTCTTTATCCTGCAAATGAAGATATTCGCAAAAAATACACCATAGATCAAAGCTCAGGCATAGCGAGTGAAGCCACAATGCAAACTTTTTTAAATGGAAAATTTAGTGATGCTTTAAGAAAAGGAGGTAAAAAATGAAATTCAATGACTTTTTAAAACAACATTCTTTAAGAGAAAAAGAAATTTTAATCGAAGGTATTGATGAAAAATTCACAATTCGCCAACTTTCTATGCTCGAACAATTAGAGATTATGGAAAAAAATGGCATAGAAATACAAGAAAATAAAGATGATAAAATCAGCATCGATTTTATTAAGAAGAATTCAAATTTTAGAAAAGAAATCATCTTAAAGTGTTTAGTAGCTCCAAAAATCGATGAAAAAACCTTTGATAATCTCAATCAAGAGGGTTTAAACATTATCGCAAAAGTCGCAGACGAAATTTTAAAATTCACAAATGAAGTCCCAAAGCAAGAGAGCAAGGGCGATTAATTTATCGCCTTGCCCTTGCATTAGGAAAAACCATAGGCGAGTTAGAACAAAGTATAACACAAAGTGAGTTTAACGAGTGGATGTATTTCTTAAGCACCGAGCCTTTAGCAAGTGATAGAAACGAAATGCAAATGAGTATTTTACTTAATATGTTAGCTTCTTTTATGGGTGTAAAATCGACTAATGAAGACTTTTTATTATGCTCTCATTTAAAACATACTAAGCAAAATACTAACGAAAATCAAAAAATCGATATTAAAAAATTACAAGATGACTTTTTAAGTCTTTTAGGATAGATGATGATTTATTTCTATATTGAATTCTTTTTCGTTTGGATAATTTTGCAAAATTTGCTTAAATTCTTTTGTATAATCATCGCCAAAAGCATTATTTTTGATAGCAAATTCCAAAGCAAAAGCACTCATAAGCACACTTTTACCTTGCTTTGTTTTTATGAAATTTTCATGAGCTTCTTTAAAGGCGATAAGCTCTTTTTCGCAACTTTTATAATCATTAAGAAATTTTTCATTTTTAAATATTTTTTGGCTTTTGCTCCACATCAGAAAAAAGACAAAACAAATAAAAACAAAAGCAAAAAAATTAAGCTCTATATATGGAAAAAACATAATTTAAAAACTCCATTTTTTATCTTAAATTCTACTCAAAAAAACTAAAAGGAACATAAATGGCTAAAAATGTTAAAATCGGCGTTAGCGTAGATACAAATAGCGGTGTGGCGAGTATTGGAGGTTTAAATAAAAGTTTTAATCAATTAGGAAATGTTACACAAGCGACAAATAAATACATAAAAGATATAGAAAAGAGCTTTTTAGGACTTTCAAAAAGCGTAATTGACATGAACGCCCATTTAACACAAGCTTATCAGGGTTATAAAACTTTAGCACTTGATATAAAAAATTTTGGTAGCTCTTTTATAGAAGCAAGTAAAAGTTTTGAGACTGCAAAAACTCAACTTGCTTTTATAACAGCCACCACGCATTCAAATATTGATACCACAGGAAAAGCGATATCACAACTTGAAAAATGGAAAGCCGCTACAAAAAGCAGTGAAAAAACGTTTAAAGATTTTAATGATTTGCATACTAAAACAGGCTATTCTTTGCAGGATTTATCAAGTATGTTTCAATCTTTTGCCTCCACAGCTTTAAATAATATGAGCTTTGATGAAGCTAAAAAAGCTTTTGAAAGTATTATGATAGCAACCTCAAATACTTCCATGAGTGCTAATCAACTTTCAATTACTATGGATAGTTTAGGAGCTGGGGCATTTAGCGCAAGTGGAGATTTAAGAAGATTTGCTGAAAGTTTAGGTATTACAAATGATGCTATGAGCGAAGCAAAGAAAAATGGTAAGCTTTTTGATTTATTTATAGAAAAAACCAAAGAGTTAACAAAATATACAGACTACACAACGCAAACCTATGAAAAGCAAATGCAAAAATTTGAAGCTAATATGCAAATGTTACAAGCTGAAATTTCAAAACCTATTTTTGATACTCTTAAAAGCTCCCTTATAGATATAAACACTTATATTAAAGATAATGAAAAAGAAATTAAAGCGGGCATTAAAGCTATTACCGAATTTGCTACTTCTTTTAAAGATTTGGCTATTGGTGCAGGACTTGCTTATGTAGCTTTTAAAAGTTTTAATTCTTTTAAGAATTCATCTTTTTTTACAAGTTTTAGTAATGGTATTAAGAATGTTAAAAAAGATTATGATGATTTAGTAGAAAAGCAAAAAACAAGCCTTGAACTTATAAAGAAAAATGAGAATTTAAAAATTCAACTTCAAGGTCTTAAAGAAGCTAAAAACGACTTAGAAAAGCTTAAAGCCTTAATGCCAGATTTAGCTAATTATGCAAAATACAATAATAAAATAGACTTAGGATCGATAAATAAAGATGGAACTAAAAATTTAAGCGGTGTAATGATAGGAAGGGAAGCTTTGCTAATCGAACAAGGTGCAAGAAGTGAAATAAAAAGATTGCAAAAAGAAATTATAGACAATGAAGCACTTATTAATCAAAATATAATAAAAAGA
Organism: Campylobacter sp. 110; assembly: GCF_002383965.1. Taxonomy (NCBI): domain Bacteria; kingdom Pseudomonadati; phylum Campylobacterota; class Epsilonproteobacteria; order Campylobacterales; family Campylobacteraceae; genus Campylobacter; species Campylobacter sp. 110. The sequence goes on from NZ_NXBD01000049.1 coordinate 140,457, forward strand.
AATCCCTTGTTAAGCACCATAAAAGGCACTATGAGTAATTTAGCAAATTCTGCTTTAAATTTTACAAAGGCTTTAGCTCCAACTGCTGGGCTTATAGCTTTGATGACTTTTATAGAAAAGCTTTATACGAATTGGGATAATTTTGACAAAGCTTTAGAAAAAACATCAAAAAGAAAGCTAGAAAACAAAAGTTCAAAAGAATTAGATGAGTATGTTAAAAATCTTAAAAGTCAAATGGATGCCTTAGAAGCAAATGGAAGTGTTTTGGGAGCTCAAATCACATCAAAATTAGATTTTTGGCATATAAAAGAAGGTGTAGAAAGTGTTTTAAAAGGCACTGATTATATGTTTGAAAGTGTTACCGGAAAACAGCTAAAAATGAATAAAGAAGCTAGAAAAGCTTACGAACAAATACAGGCAAATTTAAAACTAGCCGAAGAAGCCACCAAAAAAGCAAAGGAGCAAGAATTTAAACTAGAAGCTATTGATAATCTCCCTGCTAGTGTTAGCAAAGCCATGGAAAGTTTGAAAGCTTTAAGGATACCGCAAAGCACAGAAGAACAAGCCGAAAATTTAAGAAAACAATATGAGCTTATCAGCGAAACCATACAACAAATCACGAATAATGCAAATTGGAATAAAGACTTAGCAAAATTAGAGCAATATAACGCTTTAGTAGCTCAAAGAACGCATTATGAAGAATATATAAATAAACAAGAAGAGCAAAGATTAAAAAAAGAAAAAGAAATCGCCAATCAAAAACTGGCAGAACGCATCAAAGAACAAAATGAAGCCTTAAAAGAAATTTCACAAATAGGCATGAGTGAATACGATAAAAAATTAAGCCAAATTAATGAAAAATTAAAAGTATGGAAAAAGTTAGGCATTGATAAAAACAAATTAAAACAAGCAGAAGAAAGCCTTAAAATTAATCTTGATCTAGAAAGTGCAAATAAAGACTTTGAAGATACTAAAAATTTAATGATTGAATTTTATGAAAGTATAGAAAATAAGCAGGAAGCTTGGGCATTAAAAGAAATTGAGCTAAGAGACAAATACAGCAAATTATTAAGTGAAAATCTCATCAAAGAAGAAGATTTTAAAAAGATGATAAAAGCCAATAAAGACGCTTATTTTCAAATGGGCAAAGACAGTAAAAAAGCCATGAGCGAAGTAGAAAAAAACTATAATCAAATGATAGCAAATATGCAAAAAACGATAGAAAGTAGCTTTTTTGATGTTATAAATGGGAAAATAAAAACCTTAAAAGATTTGTTTAAAGATTTAGGAAAAACCATTTTACAAGATTTTTTAAGTCCTTATATTTCATCACTTAGTGGCTTTTTATCTAAGGCAGGAGCTGGAGTATTGAGCGGTTTAATGCCTAATTTTGCTTTTGGTAATGTGAATTCACACTCGCAAACAAATGCTTTTAGCTCAGTTGTTGAATTTGCTAAAAATCAAGGTTTAAATTTAAATAGTGATGGCAAATATCAAGGTGTGGTTAATGGTGTTGAGGTAGTCATGGATAAAACAGGCACCATAGAAAAAGGAAATAATGCTTTTAATAATGTGAGTAATATTATAGAGGGTGCAAGTAAATTAGATGGCATTATGAGTGGCGAATGGATAGATAAAGCGGGCGCCACTTATGATAAAGTTATGAATTGGTTTGGCAGTAGTCAAAATGCAGGAAGTGAAATAAGTTTTAGTGATGCTTTAAATGCGGATGGTTTTAGTGATTTTTTAAGTTCAAGTTCTGATATTAGCACTACTATTGAAAATTCAAGCACAAATATTATAGATAGTATAGGCAATGGCTTTAGTTCTTTATTTGATAATTTACAAGGTTATATCAATTCAATAGGCACTTTTGGCAGTAATCTTTTAGCTAATGGTTCAGCTTATTTGGCAAATTTTTTAGGACTTGGTGCAAGCTTTACAAACGGTGCTTCTTTGGCGGGTATGGGATTAAGTGGTGCAAGTAATGCTTTATCTCTTGGTTTTGGTGAGGGCTTGGGCTATATAGGTGGCACTTTAGCTAATGCAGCAATGGGCGGACTTCTAGGTTATGGCATAGGAAGCTTAGGAGATTGGCTTTTTAAGGCTGATACTCACGCAGGAACAGGTGGTGCGATAGGTGGTGCATTAGGTAGTATTATAATGCCTGGCATTGGAACTATAGTAGGTGGGCTTTTAGGATCAGTCATTGGTGGTATTTTTGGAAAAACCAAAGTAACAGGAAGTGGCTTACAACTTTGGGAAAATATAAATTTTAGTGATTTTTTTACAAATTCTAATTTGCAAGGTTATGTAGACTATCAAAAGAAAGGATGGTTTAGTAAAAAAAGCTGGACAGAATATAATAATTTAAGTGATAAAAAAATCAAAGAAATCAATCGTGTTTTAGAAAACCAATACGCAACACTTGTAAAATTAAATGCCAATTTAGATAAGTTTGAATTAGTAGCTGGAAAATACGCTAATAATTCTTTATTTGATACGGCTTTGCCTACTGCACTTTTAAAAAGCTTTTTAAATATCGATGATAAAAGCGAAATCGATGCACAAATTGTAGCAATACAAGAAAAGGCAAAAGCAAATAATATAAGCTATGCCCAGCAACTTTCTAATCAATTTGGTACTTTTATGCAAATGCAAACTAGCATTTTAAATCAAATTTATAAAAATGATCCAACAAAACAAGCAAAACTAGCTTATGATGATACCATGTATGCTTTAAAAACTGCGATGAGAAATGCCACAGGTGGATTTAGTCTTTTTGGATTAAGTGAAGAAAGCTTTAAAGATTTAGGACAACTTAGTGCCGAAGCACTTAATAAAGCTTTCAATGAGAGCTTAAGGCAAGATTTTAGCCCTGAGAATTTAGAAATTTGGCAACAATTAACACAAGCTTATACGCAAGCACAAGAACAAGTTAAAAATCTTTTAAATTCTATCATACAAAAAACACAAGAACTTATGCAAATCAATCAAAGCTTTTTAAGTGCTAATGGTATTTCAAGTAGTATTTTTGAAGTTAATCATCTAATGAATTCTTACGCAACCTTAATGAGCGGTTTAAAAGATGATTTAAATGATAGCGAAAAAGAAATGTTAAAGGATATTTTTAGTGCTAATGATAAGCTTTTAAGTTTAGGTTATGAGGGTTTAAATGAATTTTTAAGCACGGGTAATACTGAACTTAGAAAACAGCTTGTAGATATCATTACACAATTTAAACAAATAAGCGACAAACAAGGCGGTTTAATCTTTTCAAGCGAACATTTAAACAAACTCGCTGAGGTAGAAAAGCTTATTAATGCGTATGAGAACAAAGATGAAAGCAAAGAAGCAGATCAAGTAAGGTTAAATGAAAATAATAAACTTTTAAGTAAATTAAATAGCGAACTTGGTATTTTAAGTTCTTTGGGTTCTTTTAGCACTAATTTAATCAATCAAAGCATAGCTACAAGCGAGAGCGTGGCGTTAAACTACGATAAAATTTTAAAACAAGCTAAAAATGATTTTAAAAATGGCAATCTTACAAGTTCAAGCTTTAGTGCCTTGCAAAACGCTGCAACGCAAAAAGCAAACGAGATCAAAAATCAAGCTTCAAGCTTTGCAGAGTATCAATTACAAATGCTTAAAATGGCAAATGAAATGAAAGATTTAGGTGGTGAGGCAGATTTAAATTCAATACAAGATAAAATAGAAGCCATTACAGAAGAAAATAAAAAATTACAAGAAAAGTTAGATCAAACTTTAAAAGACACTTCTAATATGACTTTAGAAGAGTTAAAAGAGTATAAAAAAACTCTCATTGCGCAAAGTGAAGCAGAAATTGCAAAAATGATCGAGTATTTAGGCGAAGAAAGCCCTATGGCTAAATATTTACAAGAAACGATTAAATCTATAAAAGATGGCGCCTCTCTTACAGAAACAACGCTTAAAAATTTAGAATATGCACTTTTGCAATATCAAAATAATCAGGCAAATATAGATAAAGATTTAAATAATGAGATTAAAAATCCTTACAAAAAAATGAAAGCTTTTGCAGATGGCGGGATAGTTACACGCCCTACAAATGCTTTAATTGGAGAGAATGGTTATCCTGAGGCTGTAATTCCTTTAAAAAATGGCAAAGGTTTAAAAATCGATGCAAGTGGAGTTTTTGAAAAAATAGGCATCGCTTTTGAAAAAGCTATTAATAAAGGTTTTAATTCTTTTGAAGAAAAACTAGACTTAATCGCTTCAAAAATTGACAATGTAGATAAAAGTGTAAAAAGAGCAAATATGGATTTAAGTATTTTAACTAAACAAACTAGAGAAATTGCAGAAAATATTTAATAAGGAAAGAAGATGACTATAATTAAACCTTTAGAATTTGAAGTTTTACAAAATTTAGCTAAAAAAGATGAAACGCCTTTATGGGATAAGGAAGTAAGTTATAAAAATAATGAAAAAGTGCAATTTAAAGGTTTTGTTTGGGTAAGCGCAAGTGATGAAGATACGCATGAAGAACCTGATGTGTATTTTGATAAATGGGTTAAATTTGCACCCATCAATGAAAATGCTTTTTTTGATGATGAATTAAATACTCAAACAAAATGTGATAAAGCTTGGAGTGTAAAATTGAAAGTAGATGGGGTATTTGATACTTTAGCATTTTTAAATTTAGATGTTTCAAAAATAAAGATAGAAACATTAGATGGCAAAATCATTTATGAAAAATCAATGTATTATAAAAAATCTCGCACTTGGTGGGAATATTTTTTTAGCAAATTTAAAGTCAATAAAGAAGATTTTGTGTTTTTACCTTATCCTATTAACTCAGAAATTTTAATAAGTTTTGAGCCTGCTAAAATAGGGTGTAATGTAGGACATATTTTAATAGGAAAAAAAGAATTTGCAGGTGTTACAATCTATCCTGCAAATAGCACTTATATAAATTACTCAAAAACTTCAACAAATGAATGGGGAGTAACAAATGTAGTAACTGGTAAGAAAGCAAAATACTTAGAATTTATAGTTGCTGTAGAAAAAAAAGACTTTGATTATTATGATGATTTAATAGCAGGACTTTATAATACTAAAGCCTTATTTATAGGAGATGAAAGCGAATTGGGCTTTAAAAAATTAACTACTTTTGGAATTTTAAAAGATTATTCTGCACCTTTAGAGGATCAAGATTATATGCAATATAAACTAAATATTCAAGGTTTGATTTAAAAAATAAAAAATATCTTCTAACACGCACTTTAACGCCTTAAAAATTTTCTAAAATCCTTATAAAACTTCAAAAAAGGATTTTAAAATGAGTTTTAAAAACATAAGAGCAGATACCGCAAGACTTAGAAGCGTTAGCGAAGAAAATATGTCTTTAAGCTTTGTCATGGTTTCAAATTCTAATGCTTGTTTGCGTTTTGATTGGGAGCTTGGGGACTATATAGAAGAGCTTGATGTAAAAGGTGCGAGATTTGAAAATCTTAAAACTCTTTTTAAAGATCATAAACCAAGCGTAGATAATGCTATTGCAAGAATTGAAAATATAAGAATTGAAAATAATGAGTTAGTTTGTGATTGTATCTTTGCCAAAGACGAAAAAAGCTTAGATATCTTTAAAAAATATCAAGATGGAATTTTAAGCGATGTGTCAATTGGTTATAGAGTTTTAAAGCAAGTTGTAGATAAAAAAAGTTCGCCTAAAAGGGTTCTAGTTACAGAGTTTGAAATTTTTGAACTCAGCGCTGTTTGGAAAGGTGCGGATAAAAACGCTAAAAAACGCTTTGAAGAAGATGAAGAAAAAAAGAAAATCAAAGCCTTAAGTGAAGCTAGAGAGCGAGAACTTAAACTTTTAGAAATATCAATTTAAACAAGGAGAAAAAACAATGCAAAAATTAAGACAAGAAATAGGAAATTTACACGAACAAATGGTGGCTTTATCAAATAAGGCTAAAAACGAGCAAAGAAGCTTTAGTGCTGAAGAAAACACAAAATACGAAGCTTTAATGCAAGATTTTGAAAGTAAAAGAAAAGAACTCTCAAGAGCTGAAGCAGAGCTAGAAAGAGAAAAATATTTAAATGAGGTTGTAAGCCCTGTTTTAGGACAAAATCCTAAAGGAGAGGATGAAGATTTAAATGAAGAAAATCATATGCGTTCTTTTGTGAATTATTTAAGAAATGGAAGTATTGACAATATTTTAAAAAGAAATGTTTTAAATGAAAGCACAGCAGAGCAAGGTGGGATTTTAGTCCCTACAACTTTGCAAAGTAAAATAAGAGAAAAATTAAATGATCTTAGTGTTATTAGAAAGATTGCTACAGTGCAAAAAAGCTCTAGCAATCAAATTATACCTGTTTTTGATGAGATGGGGGAATTTTCTTGGCTTGGCGAACAGGAAAGCTTTACTGAAGTTAGTGCTAAATTTAGTTCTTTAAGTATAGGTGCACATAAGCTTGGCGGTATTATTAAAATCAGCGAAGAACTCTTGAGTGACAACATTGCAAATCTTGAAAGTTTTATAGTGCGAAAAGCCGCTGAAAAGATTTCAAAAACAGAAGAATTAAGTTTTATTAATGGAGATGGAAATAAAAAACCAACAGGACTTAAAAATGCTAAAAAAGCGTTTACACTTGCTTCAAATCAAGGTATTACAAGCAATGATATCATAGATGCTTTTTTCAGTTTAGACAGTGCTTATCGTAAAAATGCCACTTGGCTTGTAGGAGATGAGTTTATGAAAGCTATTTATAAACTTACAGATAATGATAATCGCCCATTGTGGCTACCTGCTTTAAGTGCTAATGGCTATGACACAATTTTAGGTAAAAAGGTAGTTTATTGTTCTGGTGTTGATGGTTTTGGTGCAAGCAAAGTCCCTGCATTTTTTGGAGATTTTAGTTTTTATGAAATTTGGGATAGATCAAGTATGAGTTTTACAAGACTTAATGAGCTTTACTCTCAAAATGATTTAATAGGTATTAAAGTGCGTTTAAGACTTGATGCAAAGCTTATGGATAATTCGGCAGTTTGTAAAATTGTATGCCCTGCTTAAAGGATGGAAGATGAAAAAAGTAGTTTTCAAGTGTTGTTTAAGCGGTAATATTTTTTATAAAAAAGGTGATGAGGTTTTACTTGAAGATAGTGAAGCCTTAAGGCTCTTAGAAAAAGGCATTGTGGAAATCGTGGAACAAGAAGAACAAAAACAAAATACTGATGAAAAATCAAATACAGATAAAAAGCCACAAGAAGATCAAGAAATGCAAGAAAAGCCACAAAAACAAAACGAAAAAGAAGATAAAAAAGGTAAAAAATGAGATTAAAGGCATTAAAAGATAGCAAAAAAGAACTCATAGACATTCAAGAATTAAGAGACTTTTTAAGAATTGATAGCGATGTTTTTGATGCAAATTTAAAACAATTTTTAAAAGCTGGAATGAATGAATTTGAAACAAGAACCAATCGCATTTTAGCTTTAAATGATTATGAAGTTGAATTTTTTAATGAAAGGGTGATTTTAGCTCCTTTTAATGCTTTAAAAAATGCAAATTTTAAAGCCGAGTTTAAAACAAATGGTGGTGTGCTTTATGCAATAGGTTGTGGGAATATGATTGTAAATTTAGGTTTTGAAGAATTGCCACAAGACATAAAATTGTGGCTTAAAAATTATGTTTTAATGGCTTTTGATGGTGTGAGTATGCCTAAAATTTCAAGTGCTTTAATCACTCGCTACAAAATAGCTTATTTTTAAAAGGCAATGGCAATGAAAGCAAATGGATTTAAGCATAGAGTTAAAATTTACAAAAAAGAACAAAGCAAAAATGAGTTTTTAGAAAGCGATTTTACGCAAGATTTACTTTTTAAAGAAGTTTATGCAAGTTGTAAAAATCTAAGTGCGGATGTTAAAGAGTTAAATAGTGGCTTATCTTTAGTCGCTACGCATGAATTTGAGCTTAGATTTTTAGAGCTTGATTTTTCTTATTTTCTAGTTTTTAGAGATGAAAAATATGAGATTGTAAGCTTGGAAGATGAAAGCCAAAACAAGAAATTTTTAAAAATAAAAGCAAGGAAATTTCAATGAATAAAATATCTTTCATTAATACTTTACCTAAAGCACCTGATATGGCTAATCCTGTTGATTTTGACAAGGATGCTAATAACTTTGTTAATGCGCTTGTTCCTTTTTCAAAAGAGATTAATGATTTTATTAAAGATATAAATATATTAAGTGCTTCCTTGATAGAGCTAAACTCTAATATGATCTCTTATACTAATTTGGCTTTAGAGCAAATTGACAGTAAAACAAATATAAATATCTTAAAAATAGAAAATTTTTGCAAAGATTTTCAAAATGTTTTAGAGCAAAAAGCTAAAGAAAGATTAAAAGAATTTACCGATGAATGCCTAACCATAGTTGAAAACAAAGGCTATGAGATGATAGAAAGATTAAATGATAATGGCGTTGGAGCTGATTATATCGCTATTTCTCAATCTCTAACTCATAGCTTAAGCTTAGAACGCTTTATTATGGAAAGAGGTTTTATTAAACTAAGAAAAGAAGAAGCCCTAAATTTAGATGATGTGAATTTGAGTTTAGAAGAACAAAGAAGAGATATAAACCTTGCCCAAAAAGCTTTAGAAAATATCACAAACATACTCTCTTCACAAAACGAAATTAATTTAACTTTAAAAGGAGAAAACAATGCTTGATAACTCAAAAATAAGAAGCACAGAGCTTTATGCTACGCTAAGTCAAGCTACTAAGGATGTTACAGCCATAAGAGAGTGGCTTTATGCTTCAAAAGATAGGATTGATGAGCACATTTTAGAAAATTTAAATGCTTTTGATGAAAAAGTAAAAGAAGCTTTACAAAACTATGAAAACTTAAGCGATGAAAAACTTAATATGCTAAAAGAACTTTATAAAAAAGTGGTTTATCCTTTTGATTATGTAAGTGATGAAGAACCTACAATGGCCAATGTGAATGAAACTTGGTTTAAAACTGATGAGGCTAAAATCTTTAAATTTATTAAAAATCCACAAATCACTTTCTTACAAAAAGAAAGACCTAAAGAAAGAAAAATTAATGATATTTGGTTTAAGCCTATGGATGATGTTAATTTACAAGTAGGCGAATTTTATCTTTGTGAAAAAGTGTTAAAGAATGAAGCTTGGATAAACCCATCCTTGCCTGAGAATTTAGAACCTGCATTTAATCAAGAAGAAGCTCCACAAAATGCAACGCTTGGCGATATTTGGAAAAAAGGGGATGAATATTTTGTTTATATTAAAACCACAAGTGGCAATTCTTGGACTAGCCCTGAAAACCCAAGCGAATATACACCTACTTATGAAAGCGAAGAAGAACCAAGTGAGGCAAAACTTGGCGAAATTTGGAAAAAAGGAAATGAGTATTTAATCTATGCAAGAGTGACTAACGATACAGCTTGGATTTTAAAGTCTGATCTAGGGCTTGATGCTTTTATTTGGTTTAATGAAGAAAAAGAAAATATAAACTTTATACTTTCACTTATAGGGGATTTGAAAAAAGAAGATGAAAAAGAAGAAACAAGCAAAAATGAAATAAAGGATCTGGAACAAAATTTAAGCAATAAACAGGAAGAATTAGAAAATATTAAAAAGCAAATCGAAGAAGCATTAGCAAAAGACCCACCACAAAATGTAGATAACCTCAATGAGAAAAAGACGCAATTAGAGCAAGAAATCACAAAGATGCAAGAAGATTTAAATCATAAACAAAATGAATTAGAACAAATACAAAAAGATAAAAGTTTGGTTAGTCAAAAAATGCTTAGTGATGCCCTTAAAGAAAAAGTAGGATTAAAAGGTGATGAGACTTTAAATGGAAATAAGACTTTAAATGGAGATAATATATTTAATGGCACAAATACTTTTAATCAGGCATTAACTTCTCGGGCCGATCCAACAAATGATAATCACTTAACTAGAAAATGGTATGTAGATTATGGTGGTGGAATTAGAAATCTTGGCACAACTGGCAGTATAAATCTAGATTTAAGACAAGCTCAGCATTTTATCTTAACAATGACAGCCAGAGGAGCTATTGGTATAGCAAATTGGGGTGGAGCAGGTAAAAGTGGAACTATCACTGTCAATAATGCTCAAAATATCACTGCTTTTTCGGCACCTTTTAAATTTAGAATAGCTCAAAGTGGATTTAGTGGCACTGAAACTTTTGCTTATTTTTGCATAGCTTCGAATAATGTAAGATTAGTAAGGACTTAAAATGAACTGCCTCCTTCTTTCTAATAATGGCATAGCACTAAATTTACCTCCATCTTTAGGAGGCTCGGTTGCAAATTATAATTATATGTTAAAGCTAGACATGATTTATAAACAAGCAGTGGTATTGCCATCAAATATTAATAATAAAGAAGTGGTTATGTTAGGCGAAGTTTGGACGACTGGAAGTATGTCTAATAAAACTTCTGCAAATACTTTGAATATCACATGGAACATTTTTAACTCTAATGTAGAATTGCATGGTTTAAGTAAATATTACGCTGCCAATGCAAAAATCAAAGTAGAGAAAAAATTCAAATTTGGAAATATAAATAACTTACAAATAATGCTAAGTTCTTATCAAAGTGGTAGTGCAAATGCAACTCCTGGTTGGAATTTAGGTGGTGGGAATAGATTAAACCCAAGAGCAAAATTAACATTATACTGGAATTAAGAAAGGATAAATATGTTTTATGATTTAAAAAATAAAAGTTTAAAATATGATGATATTTTTTTAAAAGATGTAAAAATACAAAACGAAGAAGGTGAAATTGATGCACAAGATATTTATTTTTTAAGTGCTTGCGATAATGAGCTTTTAAAAGAGCTTGGTTTTGCTAAAGTTGAAGAAGAAGAAGAAGTGCCAAGCTTTGATGAAAAAACACAGACACTTAAGCAAGTTCAAAATTACGATGAAGAAAATAATCTTTATATTGTTTCTTATGAGATTAAAGAAAAAACCTTAGAAGAGTTAAAAGAATTAAAATTAGAAGAGTTAAAAGCTATAAAAGAAGAAAAGCTTTTGTTTATGCCTTTTAAAAATACTACATTTCAAATTGATACTGAAGCAAAAATTAATATCAGCGGAAAAGTTAGCGAGATAATGTTAGCAAATCTTAATAATACTCCTTTGGAAAATATTGCTTGGATTGATCAAGATAATAAAATCACTACATTTAACAAAGAAGAATTTCTAGAATTTGGGGTTGGTATCGCTAAATATACTGAAAGTATTATTTTTAAAAATGATGAACTAAGAAATAAAGTGAAAAATGCCACATCTTTAGAAGAATTAAATTTAATTGCATGGGAGAGTGAAAAATGA
>NZ_NXBD01000050.1:0-413 GCF_002383965.1 Campylobacter sp. 110
CTGGTTAGAATGCCGCCCTGTCACGGCGGAGGTCGCGGGTTCGAGCCCCGTCCGCTGCGCCATATGTCTCGTTAGCTCAGCCGGTAGAGCATCTCCCTTTTAAGGAGGGGGCCGTTGGTTCGAATCCAACACGGGACACCACTTATCGGGTTTAGACCCTTTCGTCTAGTGGCCCAGGACAACACTCTCTCTGTGTGGAAACAGAGGTTCAAATCCTCTAGGGGTCGCCAAAAATTAAGGTCGCTTAGCTCAGTTGGTAGAGCGCCACCCTTACAAGGTGGATGTCATAAGTTCGAGTCTTATAGTGACCACCATTAAATTATTACTTCTTAGGTGCAGCGGTAGTTCAGCTGGTTAGAATGCCGCCCTGTCACGGCGGAGGTCGCGGGTTCGAGCCCCGTCCGCTGCGCCAT
>NZ_NXBD01000051.1:0-81666 GCF_002383965.1 Campylobacter sp. 110
CAAAAGGAACATTATGAAAACAAAATCAAAGCCCTTAAATACGACTTAGAAAAGAAAAAGGAGTTGAGTTTTAAAAGAAAACTTAGCAAGGAAGAATTACTAGAGCTTAGAAAAATACTAGCCCGTGATTATGGAATGATTTGCATAAAAGAATGGGAAATGAGTTTAGTTGCCGAAAAAATAGGAAAAGATACTGTTTTTGAAGCTGTTGTTAAGAAGCTTGAAAAAGAGCTTGATTATTGGAAAAATTATGAAAAATACGAAGAAAAATGGAAAAAAATATTAAGGAGATGAAAATGGGAATTTTAAAAAGACTTGATGAAACTATCATTATCGAAGATGATAGACAAAGTGAAAAAGAATTAGTTGAGTATTGCATTTTAGAACGTATTTCTTTAAATGATGCAAACTTAGAAAATCTAAATTTAAGTGGTTTGGATTTTGATAATGTATTTATAAATGGTGCTAGTTTTAAAAACGCTAATTTAAATGATATTTCAAGCAAGAATGCATCTTTTATAGATTGCGATTTTAGTGGAGCAAGTTTCTATTTTTGTAATTTTTTAAGAACAGAATTTGAAAATTGTATATTTGAAAATGTAAGTCTTAGGGACTGTATAGGAGATATGAAAAATATCTTTAGTATTGTCGTGGATACCTATGTTGTGACTTTTACAAAAACTATGATGAATTTAGGTTGTAATACTAAAACAATAAAAGAATGGCGTAATTTAAGCGTTGATGATTTAGAAGATGAAGAACAGAAATGGCTTTGGAATTATTACAAGGATACTATTTTTGAAATTATAGATAAAAGATTAGGAGTTTAAAATGGTTAGATTAGATATCGGAGATTACTACACAAGAAAAGAAGTTGAAAATCTTTTAAAAGTAAAAGAGCCTATAGTTCACAAATACGCCAAACAAGGCAAATTTAGAGAGTTTAAACAACATAGAAATTGTTCGGGATTGTATCCTAAACAAGATATTGAAAATTTTATAAAAAAATATTTCGGACTTGTTGATTTAGATCAGCAATCTCATCAAGATAATCTCCCCACCACTGCATAAGGATAGCTTTTTCCTTTAAATTTAAAGCATGATTATATGCAGATTTAATCTTATTTTTTTCTACATGCGCTAAACACAATTCTATAATATCGCTACTCATTTGGTGTTTATTTCTATTTTCATGGGCTAGGGTGCTAAACATAGCACGAAAGCCATGCGGTGTAAAATCATCATTAGAGTAGCCCATTCTTCTAAACATGGATCTAATTGTGTTATCGCTTATAATTTCACTTTTACTTCTTAAACTATAAAATAAATAGCCCTTATTAATACTCATCTCTTTGTATTTTTTAAGCATATATACACATTGAGAATTTAAAGGTATAGTATGTGCTCTTTTCATCTTCATATCTTCTTGCGGTATGTACCAAATACCATTTTCCAAATCAATATCTTCCCATTTTGCACTTCTTATACTAAAACTTCTTTGTGCAGTTAATAAAGAAAACATTGCTGCAATTTTTACACTAATATATCCCTTATAATCAATTATATTATCTACTAATGCTTTAATTTCTTTAGTTTCTAACAAGGTGGCATGATTTTTACTTGCTTTATTTATAAGCAATTCTTTTCTATTTAGATTTGCCATGGGGTTACTTTTAATATATTCTTTTATAACACCATGTCTAAAAATTTCATTTAAAAGAGTAAAGAACTTATCGGCACCTTCTCTTATATTTTCTTTTCTAAATTTTTCAAAACTTTTTAAAATATCCTTGATTTGCAATTTATCTAATATAATTTCTCCATAAATTCCAAAAGCAAATCTTTGTAAATAACTCATATAGCTTTTGTAGGTTTTTTCGCTTAATTCAAGTTTTTTAAGATCCATTTTTTCCAATGCTAATTCTTTAAATGTTATTTCATACTTTTCTCTTATACTGTCATTTTCAGCTAAATTTACTTTTAGATTATCTCTTTGTTTTCTAGCGTTAGCAAGATTGAGGGTAGGGTATTCTCCTAGAGTTATTCTTTTGTATCTTAAAGTTTTAGGACATTTATAATTAAATATAAAAGTTTTCTTACCGCTTGGATAAATACAAAGAAGTAGGTTGTCAAAATCAGCAATATAGTATTTTTTGTCTTTAGCTTTTAAGGCTTTTATTTTGGTATCGTTTAGCACTTTTATTCCTTTAGGTCAATAAAGTCAATAGCAAATTTTAGCTAGGTCAATAACAAAGTCAATAAAAAATATCTGCAAGTATAATCAATTAAAATAAATTAAAAATAATCTAAAGCAATTAGATATCTACGAAAAGCCTATTTTATAGATAATTAAAAAGAAGTAAAAAAAATTGAAAAAAGCTAAAAGAAGTATAAATGGTGCGGTTAGCGAGATTTGAACTCGCACACGCGGAGCGCACCACCCCCTCAAGATGGCGTGTCTACCAATTCCACCATAACCGCAAATTTTAGAATTAAAGAAATAAAAAGCCCTACTTAAAATAGAGCTTTTTTAAGATTAAGCAAAAACTATAAAAGGATTTGCATAAAGTGCTATAAGAGCAATTACAAGAGCGTAAATAACTTGCGCTTCTATCATTGCCAATGCAATAAACATTGTTGTCATTAATTTTGGCCCAAGTCCTGGGTTTCTAGCTGTTCCTGCTATAGTAGCCGCTGCAGTATTACCCATACCGATAGCACCACCTAGTGCAGCAACGCCAAGTCCTAAACCTGCCGCTAAAACAGAAAACGCTTTGATCCATACATTGATAGCTTCTTGTTCAACAGGTGCATTAGCTTCAGCTGCGAAAGCAGTTGCTGCAAGAGCTAAAAATAGAAAAAAGATTTTTTTCATTTTTGTAACCTTTCTTTAAAATTTATAGAGAGTTTTAATGTTTTAATTTTAAACCAGTTCGGCTTGCGTATCCCTACTTAAGATTTAAAATTAAGTTGAAAATATATCAAAAATTATCTTTAATTTTATTGAAATTTACTAAATTTCACATTTTTAAAGTATTTTTATTACTTTCATTAAAGATTAAAACTTTTTTTGCTTTAATAATACTTTAAAATAATTTTTTAATACAAGGTTGTAAATTTTGAACTCTAAATTTTCGAAAATAGGTTTTATTTTAGCAGTTGCCGGTTCAGCTGTGGGCTTAGGAAATGCTTGGAAATTTCCTACTTTGGTAGGACAAAGCGGCGGTTCTGCTTTTATATTGCTTTATATTATTTTAACTTTGGGTGTAGGTTTTGTTATTTTTCTAGCCGAGCTTAGTATAGGAAAGATTAGTGAAAAAGATCCTGTGAATGCTTATGAAAAACTTGCTCCTTCAAATAAAAAAGCTTGGTCTTATGCAGGTTTTACTATGATAGGAGCAATTTTAATCGTTTCTTTTTATGCTTTAGTAATTGGCTGGATACTTAAATATGCATATTTAAGTATTAGCGGAAATTTATATCCCGATCTTAATACAAGTTCTGCTGAATTTGGAAAATTAATTTCAAGCGATTTTGTAAGCCAATTTGTATGTTTTACCTTGATTTTTTTAATTGTTTTTTACACAGTATCTAAGGGTGTAAAAAATGGCATTGAAAAACTAAATGTTTGGATGATGCCAGCTTTATTTATCTTACTTGTTTTGATGCTTATTTATGCAATGACTAAAGATGGTTTTATGATGGCGGTTGAATTTCTTTTCGTGCCTGATTTTTCTAAGATTAGTACTTCTAATGTGCTTGAGGCTTTAGGACTTGCTTTTTTTAGTTTATCTTTGGGGGTAGGGACTATTATCACTTATTCGGCAAGTTTACCTGAGCGTACAAATTTTATTACCAGCACTCTAAATATCATTTTTATCAATCTTTTAATCGGACTTTTAATGGGTTTAGTCGTTTTTACCTTTATCTTTGAGTTTGGTTTTGATGCAAGCAAAGAGGGTCCAGGTCTGATTTTTGTTTCTTTGGCGACTTTATTTCAAAAACTTGGAGCTATAGGACATATTTTAGGAGCAGCTTTTTTTATATCTTTGATTTTTGCAGGTATTACTTCAGCAGTTTCAATGATAGAGCCTTTTGCTTTTTACTTAATTAATAGCTTTGGAATGAGCCGTAAAAAAGCTTTAATTTTGATAGGAATTATAGTTTATACTTTAGGAATTTTGTGTATTTTGTCTTCTTTGGATTCAACTGCATTTAAAATTTTTGGTCTTAGTGTTTTTGATCTTTTAGACACTTTATCAAGTAAAATTATTATGCCTTTGGGTGGAATTTTAGCTGCTATTTTTGTGGGTTTTGTGATCAAAAAAGAAGCTTTGCAAATTTTATTTGGTCCTTATATGAAGGGTATATTTTTTGAACTTTGGTATATCTTTTTAAGATTTATTTCGCCTTTGGCGGTTATTGTTGTTATGATTAGTGCTTTTTTAAAGTAAAATCGGATTAAAAATGAGAACATATTTTTCAAAAATAGGTTTCATTTTAGCTGTTGCAGGCGGGGCTGTAGGTTTGGGAAATGCTTGGAAATTTCCAACCCTAAGTGCTGAAAATGGCGGTTTTGTTTTTGTTCTTTTGTATTTATTTTTTACTCTTAGTATAGGGTTTAGTATCTTTTTAGCTGAAGTATCAATGGGGCGTTTAAGTAGAAGTGATTTGGCAAATGCTTACTATACTCTTGCAAAAAGTCATGCCAGAAAATGGCGTTATGGTGGAATTTTCACCTTAGGTGGAATTTTTGTTCTTTCTTTTTATTTGGTAATTATGGGTTGGGTTTTAAAATATGCCTTGACTAGTCTTTATTATTTACCTAAAAATTTAGAGCAAGCAGGAAGTGATTTTTCTACTTTAATCAGTGCTGATTTAAGCAATTCTATTTTATTTTTTTCTTTATCTTTTTTTCTTACTTTATTGATTGTGTCTAAGGGTTTAATAAAAGGCATTGAAAGACTGAATGTGGTTATAATGCCAAGTCTTTTTATCATGCTTATTTTTATGCTACTTTATTGTATGAGTTTTCAAAATGGTTTTAAGCAAGCTTTTTCTTATCTTTTTTATCCTGATTTTTCAAATTTTAAATTAAGTTCTATTGCTGAAGCTTTAGGGCTTGCTTTTTTTACATTATGTTTAGGAATAGGCTGTATAGTGACTTATTCTGCGGCTTTAAGCAAAAAAATAAATTTTATCAAAAGTTCTATTTTTATAGTTTTGATTAATCTTCTTATCTCATTTATCATGGGGCTTATAGTTTTTACTTTTATATTTGAATTTGAGGCAAATCCAAATATAAAAGGTCCAGGAATAGTATTTGTATCTTTGATGAGTTTATTTAATGAGCTTGGAATTTTAGGTTATGTTTTAGCCTTTTGTTTTTTCTTGGCACTTTTTTTCGCAGGTATTACTTCTGCGGTTTCAATGATAGAGCCTCTGACTTTCTATGTGGTTAATAATTATAAAATTTCTCGTATTAAAGCTTTATCATTTATAGGTTTTATCGTTTTTGTATTGGGAATTTGTTGTATTTTATCTTTAAATATTCATTTTTCTAGTTTTTTTAATTTTTTTGGAAAAGATTTTTTTACTCTTTTAGATAAGGTGACTTCTAATATATTACTTCCCCTAGGGGCGATTGTAAGTTCTATATTTGTAGGTTTTTTTGTGGATAAAAAGCGAATTTATAAAATATTTTCCAAATTTGTAAATCGTCAAATATTTACAATTTGGCTATTTTTTATTCGTTTTATATCACCTATAGCAATTATTTGCATAATGTGTTATCAAATTTTTGTTAAAATTTCTTAATTATTTCATATCAAGGAAAATAAATGGCTAAAAAATTTATAGATGTTATGGATACAAGTTTTAGAGATGGTTTTCAATCTGTTTACGGGGCTAGAGTCTTAATGCAAGATTTTTTTCCAGCAGTGGAAGCAGCTAAAGAAGCAGGGATAACTCATTTTGAATTTGGAGGTGGAGCAAGGTTTCAAAGCCTTTATTTTTACCTTAATGAAGATGCTTTTGAAATGATGGATAAATTCCGTTCGATTGTTGGAAAAGATGCGAATTTGCAAACTTTAGCAAGAGGTGTAAATACTGTTACTTTGGATACAGGAAGTAAAGAGCTTATTGATTTACATGCCAAGCTTTTTGCTAAGCATGGCACTACAACAATTAGAAATTTTGATGCTTTAAACGATGTAAATAATCTTAAATTCAGTGGAGAATGTATTAAAAAATACGGCTTAAAACATGAAATCACAATTACTTTGATGGATTTACCACCAAATTGTCAAAGTGCCCACGATGTACCATTTTATGAAAGAATATTAAAAGAAATTTTAGCTGCTGAAATTCCTTTTGATAGTATTTGTTTTAAGGATGCTAGCGGAACTTCAAATCCAAATAAAATTTATGAAACCATTAAAATGGCTAGAAAAAATTTACCACAAGATGTGCATATAAGACTTCATACACATGAAACTGCAGGAGTGAGTATAGCTTGTTATTTAGCAGCATTGGAAGCCGGGGTTGATGGTATAGATTTAGCAGCAGCTCCTGTGAGTGGGGGTACTTCACAGCCTGATATTTTAACTATGATGCATGCTTTAAAAGGTAAAAATTATGATTTGGGTGGATTAGAAGAAGAAAAGATTTTAAAATACGAAGCAGTTTTAAGAGATTCTTTAAAAGAGTATTTTTTACCGCCTGAAGCTACAATGGTAAGTCCTTTAATCCCATTCTCTCCTATGCCAGGAGGAGCTTTAACTGCTAATACTCAAATGATGAGGGATAATAATATACTCGATAAATTCCCAGAAGTTATTCATGCTATGCGTGAAGTTGTGGAAAAAGGTGGTTTTGGAACTTCTGTAACTCCTGTTTCTCAATTTTATTTTCAACAAGCTTTTAACAATGTCATGTTTGGACCTTGGGAAAAAATTGCTGAAGGTTATGGAAAAATGGTATTGGGATATTTTGGAAAAACTCCTGTTGAGCCTGATGCTGAAGTTAAAAAACTTGCAGCTAAACAGCTAAATTTAGAGCCCACTACAGAACTTGCTATCGATATAGCGGATAAGGATGAAACCAAAAGTATAGCTTATGTTAAGAGTTTACTTGAAAAAGAGAGCATAGCAGTAAGCGAGGAAAATATTTTCATTGCAGCAGCTTGTAAAGAAAAAGGTATAGCGTATTTAAAAGGTGAAGCTAAAGTTAATGTGCGCAAGAATGTGTCTGTGCCAAAACAAAATTCTACTGGTATTGATGAGAATAAATTTACAGTTTCAGTTAATGGAAACAAATATCATGTAGAAGTAAGTGCAGGCTTTGATAAAGATGTAAATATTAAAAGTATTCACAAAGCAGATACTCAAGAAGATATAATGCAAGATGCGGATTCAAGCGAAGGTATACAAGCTGGAATTTCGGGTAATGTATTTAAAATTTATATTAATGAAGGTGAAGAGGTAAAATCGGGTCAAGTTGTTATGATTTTAGAAGCTATGAAAATGGAGATAGAGGTTAGTGCACCAAAAGATGGTATAATAGAAAAAATTTGTGTCAAGACGGGTGATAGTGTTAGCGAAAATAATTTAGTCGCAATATATAAAAATAATTGAGGTTTTAAATGAAGAAATTTGAAAATTTAGGTTTGGAAAATATAAAAAAAGTTTATCATAATTTAAGTTTTGATGAACTCTATGAACATGAGAAAAAGAATGAAGAGGGGCAATGCACGGATAATGGAACTTTTGCTGTAGATACGGGAATTTTTACAGGAAGAAGTCCAAAGGATAAATATTTTGTAAAACAAGACCCTTCTAGCAAGTATATAGCTTGGGGTAAAGTCAATCAAGCAATCACTAAAGAACTTTTTGATGAGCTTTTAATGAAGGCTAGAAAAGAATTAAGCAATAAAGAAATTTATGTGCAAGATGTTTTTTGCGGCGCTTCTTTGAAAAGTCGTAAGGCTATAAGATTTGTAACTGAAATTGCATGGCAAGCACATTTTGTAAAAAATATGTTCATTCGTCCTAATGATAAAGAGCTTGATGAATTTAAAACCGATTTTATCGTTTATAATGCATGCAAATGTGTCAATAAAGACTATGAAAAGAATGGTTTAAATTCTGAAGTTTTTGTGATTTTTAACATAGAAGAAAATATTGCAGTTATTGGCGGAACTTGGTATGGCGGCGAGATGAAAAAAGGAATTTTTTCCATGATGAATTATTGGCTACCTCTTGAAAATAAGCTTTCTATGCATTGTAGTGCAAATGTTGGTGAAAAAGGCGATGTTGCACTTTTCTTTGGCCTGAGTGGCACTGGAAAAACAACTCTTTCTACCGATCCAAAAAGAAAGCTTATAGGCGATGACGAGCATGGATGGGATGATGAAGGAGTGTTTAACTTCGAGGGTGGATGTTATGCAAAAACTATCAATCTTGATCCTGAGAGTGAACCTGAAATTTATGGAGCGATTAAGAGAAATGCACTTTTGGAAAATGTGGTTTTAAGAAGTGATAAGAGCGTAGATTATAGCGATGCTTCAAAGACTGAAAATACTAGAGTTTCTTATCCTATAGAACATATAGAAAATCATGAACCAAGCTTAAAAGCAGGTCATCCAAAAAATATTATTTTTCTAAGTGCAGATGCTTTTGGAATTTTACCTCCTGTAAGCAAACTTAGCAAAGAGCAGGCTATGTATTATTTTTTAAGTGGTTATACAGCAAAAGTAGCTGGAACAGAAAGAGGGATTACAGAGCCTCAAGCTACTTTTTCAGCTTGCTTTGGCGAGCCTTTTATGCCTTTGCATCCAACAGTTTATGCAAGATTGCTTGGAGAAAAAATTGACAAACATGAAGTAAATGTTTATCTTGTTAATACAGGCTGGAGCGGTGGAAGCTATGGCGTAGGCAAAAGAATGAGTATAAAGGCTACTAGAGCTTGCATTAATGCTATTTTAGATGGAAGTATTACACAGTGTGAATTTGAAAATTTTGATGTATTTAATTTAGCTATTCCTAAAACTTTAGCTGGTGTGGAAAGCTCTCTTTTAAATCCTATCAATACTTGGAAAGATAAGGATGAATTTATCGCCACTAGAAATAAATTGGCAAAAATGTTCAGCGATAATTTCAAACGCTATGAAGATGTCAAAGAGGGTGTAGAATACAGTCAGTTTGGACCTAAAATTTAAGGCGCATTGATGAAAAATGAGATGTGGTCAGGACGCTTTAGCGAAGGAAGCAACGAACTCTTAAAAGAATTTAATGCAAGTTTAAATATAGATAGAGCTTTGTATGTGGAAGACATACAGGGTTCTATTGCTCATGCTACCATGCTTGAAAATTGCGGAATCTTAAAAAAAGATGAGCTAGAGGCTATTGTAAAAGGTTTAGAGCAGGTTAGAGTCGAGATAGAGCAAAATCGCTTTGTTTTCAATATAGAAGATGAAGACATTCATATGGCTATAGAAAAGCGTTTAAGTGAGCTTATAGGAAGTGAAATAGGTGGAAGACTTCACACAGCTCGCAGTCGCAATGATCAGGTTGCAACTGATTTTAAATTATTTACCAAAAAGTCTCATTTAGAACTTATAATGCTTTTAAAAGAACTTATCCAAACTCTACTTTCTCATGCTAGAACGCATAAAAGAACTATTATGCCAAGCTTTACGCATTTGCAACATGCACAACCTATAAGTTTTTCTTTTTATATCTTAAGCTATGCTTTTATGTTTATGCGTGATATCAAGCGTTTGCAAAATAGTTTAGAGCTTGCGGATTTTTCTCCGCTAGGTTCTTGTGCTTGTGCGGGAACTAGCTATGCAACAAATCGCAATCTTAGCGCTCAAATTTTAGGCTTTAAAGATATTATGCCAAATGCCATGGATGGAGTGAGTGATAGGGATTTTGCGCTTGATTTACTTTATGATATAGCAGTGATTTTTACACACACTTCAAGACTTTGCGAAGAGATGATTTTATTTTCTGCTTCAGAATTTGGATTTTTAACCATAAGCGATAGTTTTTCAACAGGAAGTTCTATCATGCCACAGAAAAAAAATCCCGATGTTTGCGAACTTATACGCGGAAAAACAGGGCGTGTTTATGGAAATTTGATTTCTCTTTTAACGATTATGAAGGCACTTCCTTTAGCTTACAATAAAGACATGCAAGAAGATAAAGAAGGACTTTTTGATAGCGTTAAAACAGCAAAAGATAGTTTGATTATTTTAAATGCTATGTTAAAAGAAGTAAAAATCAATGAAGAAAATATGTTAAAATCTTGCAAAAAAGGGCATTTGTTGGCTACAGATTTGGCAGATTATTTAGTGCGAGAAAAAAATATTCCTTTTAGAAAAGCGCATTTTATAGTCGGTAATGTGGTCGCACAAGCTGAAAAACAAGGGATTGATATAAGTGATATCGAAGATCTTTCAAAAATAGATCCTATCTTTGATGAAAAAGCGATGAAATTGCTTGATTTTGAAAATTCTTTAAATTCTAAACAAAGTGAAGGTTCAAGCTCAGTTGCTAGTGTAGAAAAACAAATTCAAATTTTAGAAAAATTTCTTGAATGTTTAGGCTAATTTTGCCTAAACATTAAATCTAAAGTGCATCACATCGCCATCTAAGACGATATAATCTTTTCCTTCAAGACGCAATTTTCCCGCCTCTTTAGCGCCATTTTCTCCTTTGTAGGTGATAAAATCTTCATAAGAAATCACTTCTGCTTTGATAAAACCTTTTTCAAAATCATTATGAATCACGCTAGCAGCTTTTGGAGCTTTCCAGCCTTTTTTAATAGTCCAAGAACGCACTTCTAAAACTCCTGCTGTAAAATAGCTTATGAGTCCAAGTTTAGAAAAAGCAGTGCGTATGATTTGATCAAGCCCACTTTCATTTACACCTAAAGAGCTTAGAAATTCAGCACTTTCCTCATTACTTAAGCCAACTAATTCTTCTTCTATCTTAGCACAAAGCTTGATAACTTCGTGATTGTTCTTATTAGCATAGTCTTTTAAAATTTTTACATACTCGTTATCTTCGCTAATACCATTTTCATCAACATTTGCCCCATAAATCACTTCTTTGGCAGAAAGAAGTCTTAGCTCTTTATTTAAAGCTTGAAAAATCTCATCTTCTTTTTGCAAATAGGTGCTAGCTGGAAGACCTTTATTTAAATGTTCAAGCAAAGAATTTGCCATTTCTAGACTTTCTTTTGCACCTTTGGTATTTGCTCTAGCTTCTTTATTGAGTTTTTCTATTTTTTTACCAAGCTGTTCTATATCTGCTAAAATAAGCTCTGTATTAATGATCTCAACATCCCTTAAAGGATCAACGCCTCCTTCAACATGGGTGATGTTTTCTTCATCAAAACATCGCACAATGTGTAAAATTACTTCTGTTTCACGTATATTGGAGAGAAACTTATTTCCCAATCCCTCGCCCTTGCTCGCACCTTTTACAAGCCCTGCAATATCTACAAATTCTATCAATGAATGCATAATTCTTTCAGGTTTTACAATTTTGGCAAGTTCATTTAATCTTAGATCAGGAACTTCAACCATAGCCTTATTAGGTTCTATGGTACAAAAGGGATAATTTGCACTTTGTGCATTTTGTGCCTTGGTTAAGGCATTAAAAGTAGTTGATTTTCCAACATTTGGAAGACCTACTATACCGACGCTTAAACTCATTTATTTTTCCTTAAAAGATGAATTAAAAAATTAACACACATTCTAACTCCTGTTCCACCCGCACCAAAGCTATTATAGCCCCAAGATTTTTCTATGTAAGCAGGTCCTGCTATGTCAAGGTGGAGCCATTTATCTTTATATTCTTTGCGTATGAATTTATCTAAAAATAACCCAGCTGTAATTGCACCACCATAACGACTAGAAGCAGAATTACTAACATCAGCAATATTTGACTTTATAAGTTCTTTTAAATGCGGGTTAAAGTGTAGTATAGTTGTATATTCTCCACTTTTTTTAGAGCTTAAATAAAATTCATTTTGCAATTCTTCATTATTTCCCATAATACCACTTGTAAATTCCCCAAGCCCCACAACGCAAGCTCCTGTAAGAGTCGCCATATCAATGAGTAAATCAGGTTTTAAATCCTGAGCATAAGATAAACAATCAGCTAAAACCAAACGCCCTTCAGCATCGGTATTTCTTACTTCTATACTCACGCCTTCGCGCGAAATTAAAACATCATCTGGTTTATAAGCGTTTCCACCTATCATATTTTCAGTTGCACCTAAGATGCAATGTACTTCTAATTCCAAAGCGAGCTCGGCAACCGCTTTAATAATTCCCATCGCAGCCGCAGCTCCGCTTTTATCCGCTTTCATAGTAAGCATATAATCAGCAGGTTTTAGGCTCAAGCCACCACTATCGTAAGTTAAGCCTTTGCCTACAAATACTATACACTTTTTAGCATTTTTAGCTTTATAGCTAAGGTGGATCAGACGCGGCGGATGAGCAGAAGCACGATTGACAGCTAAGAATGCATTCATTTTTTCTTTAGCAAGAAATTTTTCATCGTAAATTTTGCATGTGATATTTTTATTTTTTTTAGCTAAATTTTGAGCATCTTCTGCCATTTTTAAAGGAGTATAAATTTCAGGAATTTCATTAACTATATCTTTGGCAAAATTTGTCGCATTGGCTAGAATTTCACCGCGTAAAAGACCTATTTTTGCTTCATCGAGATTAAATTTTTTAGCATTTAGTTCTTCGGCAGAAATTATAAATTTTTCTAAAGTGCTTTCTTTTTTTTCGCTTTTGTATTTATCAAATTTATAAGCTCCAAAAAGCACACCCTCAACCAAAGAAGTAAAACTTCTCACAACGCAATCACCTAATATGCTAGGAAGTTTTACGCTTTTAATGTTTAATTTTTCTAAATTTTTATAAGCAGTGTAAAGTGCTAATCTTATATCCTCATAATTTAAACTTTTAAGTTCTATAAATAATCTTTTATTGTTTAAATCGAGTAAAATTCCCTCGCCTGTATAGTTATTTAATTTAAAAAAATCTTTTTCATTTGTGAATGGTTTTAGATTTTTATCTTGTATAAAAACAAGTTCAAAATCTGCTTTTATACCATGAATTTTTTTATCACTTAATTCAAATATCATTTTTTTTCCTTTTTTCTTTAAGTATAGCTTTTTCAATTTGTTTAAAGGTGAAAACAAGTAAAGATAAAAAACATATTATCATAATAGCAGCTAAATACCAATGATTTTTAGCCCAGGTTAAAAAATTCTGGATTAAATTACCAAAATGCCAAGCTAAAAGTATGGTAATAGCAGCCCAAACCCAAGCGCTAAGAAGATTGATAATGGCAAATTTTTTAGCACTATAACGCGTAATACCTATGCTCATAGGGATTACAGTTCTAAAACCATACATATAGCGTTGTATAAAAATAATAGGCCAACCAAAACGCTGTAAAAGTAAGTGCGCTACGGCGAATTTACGCCTTTGCGAACGGAGTTTCTTTTGAATATAGCGTTTGTTATATCTTCCTATATAAAAATAAATTTGATCCCCAACAAAGCCACCCAAGCCAGCTATAAATATAGCTAATACTACATGCATTTTTCCATCATGGGCTGCAAGTCCAGCAAAAATAAGTCCAAGCTCACCTTCTAAAATACTCCAGCAAAAAAGTATTAAGTAGCCCCAAGTTTCAACATGTTCATTCCAAATTCTTATAATAAATTCTTCCAAGGAGAAATCATTTTTAACCAAACCATGAATCACATAAATTATTAGAGCAATTAAAACGATAAAGATAAAAAATTTAAACCATTTTCTCATCACACCCTCCTAAAATTCTAAAACACTATATACAGAACAATGCTTTTGTAATTTTTCTTCACCGCCTAAGTTTTTCAAATTCATTAAAAAACAAGCCTCGATACATTCTCCTCCTGCTTTTTTAATAAGCTCAAAAGAGGCAAGTGCTGTCCCACCTGTAGCTATAAGATCATCTACAAGCAAAATTTTTGCATTTTTTATATTTCTAAATGCATCTTGATGAATTTCTACTCTATCTGTCCCATACTCAAGTTCATACTCGCAAGAATAGGTATTTGATGGAAGTTTATTGGGTTTGCGTATAGGAACAAAAGGTAAATTTAGCTTAGCACAAATCATTGCCGCAAAAATAAAACCTCTGCTTTCAGTTCCTGCTATAAAATCTAAATTCATAGTTTGATAACGCTTACTTAAATGATCCAGTAAAAAAGATAAGGCTTTTTGATTGTTAAGTAGAGTTGTAATATCTCGAAAGATAATACCTTCTTTTGGAAAATTTGGAATAACGCGTATGCTTTCTGATAAAAATTGCTGTTCGTTTTGTGTAAGTTTTGTCATAATAATGCCTCGATTTTTGCTTCTAGCTCTTTAATTCTTTGTCTTAGTTTATCATTTTCTAAACGGTATTGAGAATTTCTTGTTCTTAGAGAAGTTAAATCCGCTTTTATTTTATTGAGCTCTTCGGTTAAAATATCGATATTCCCAAGACTGCGTTGAAGTTGAATTTGTAGTTTTCTAATGACTATTTCAGTATCATCAAGATTGTTTTTTATAAAATCTTTTGAAGTTTTTTCTTTATTAAGCAGGGTTTTATAATAAAACAACATAACAACTAGATAAATAGTAGCACAAATAAGTGCAGTTAAAATAAACCAATTTGCAAACATTAACAATCTACCTCAATTTTTTGAATTCTTTTTACATGTCTACCTTGATCAAAAGGGGTTTGAATAAAATTTTCTATCATATCGATAGCTGCATCAATGCCTATTAATCTACCTCCAAAAGCTAAAACATTTGCATCATTGTGTTTTCTAGCAAGTTTAGCACTAAGGCTTTCATTACATAAGGCACAGCGAATGTTTTTATGACGATTAGCAGCGATGGAAATTCCTATCCCTGAACCACAAATTAAAATTCCAAAGCTTTGTTCATCTATTTTAGAAGCTAACAAATGTGCATAATCTGGATAATCACAACTTGTAGGATCTTTTGTTCCAAGATCATCAAAAGGAATTTGTTTTTCTTCAAGGAAGGCGCAAATTTTTTCTTTAAGTAGAAAACCTGCGTGATCACTGGCAATATAAATTTTTTCTCTAAGCATAAAAAATCCAAAATTTAAAAATTAAAGCATCTATATTAACATAACAAATCATAAAAAAAGCTTTTTGTTTTCAAAATAAATTTAAAACTAAGCTTTATTTTTTGTATATATGTTACAATATACATTTTAAGAATTTTAATCCATTTTAACAAATAGAGGGAAAATTAAATGAAACTCCTATTGATAGGATCATCTACCGGAGGCCCTAATCAGCTGAAGTTTTTATTAAAAGATGTGGATATAAAAAATACTTGCGTAGTTATAGCTCAACATATGAGTGCAAGTTTTATACCTTCTTTTGTAAATCAGTTTAATAAAGAAGCCTTAAGCGAAGTAAGTCTTTTAAACGACAAAGAGGTTTTGGCAAATAAAATTTATATTTGTCAAAAAAATACTATTTTATCAGGAAATTTAAATCTTATGGCAAACTGGAAAGAAGTTGTCACAAGCTTTAAACCAAATGTAGATTTGTTGTTTCACTCAGCTGTACCTTTGGTAAAGACAAACAAAATTTTAGCTGTAATACTAACAGGCATGGGAGATGATGGGGCTAAGGGGTTGTTTGAATTGTATAAAGTAGGAGTTAAATGTTTGTGTGAAAATGAGGCTGATAGTATTGTATATGGTATGCCAAAAAAAGCAAAAGATATAAATCCAAAACTAAGGCCTATGAGTTTAAAAGAAATTAAACAAGAAATTTTAAATTTTATAAATGAAGAATGAGGGTTTAAATTTATGGAAGAAAAAATTAATCCTAGCGAATTAGAGCTTAATGAATTTATTAAGATTATTAATGAAATCAGCGGTATAGATTTAAATGAAAAAAGAAATATTTTAGCTTTAAAATTATCAAAATTTGTTTCAAGTACGGGTGTAAAAACCTTTGCTGAATTTTTAAGCAAACTTCAAATAAATAGACAGCTTAGACAAGACACTTTAGATTTTGTTACTATAGGGGAAACATACTTTTTAAGAGAATTGTCGCAATTAAAAGAAATTATTTTTTATGCTAAAAGTCTTGAAAAAACAGTAAATATTTTAAGTGCTCCTTGTTCTAGTGGCGAAGAGGTGTATTCTATGGCGATTTTGGGAGCTCAAAATTTCCTTAAGGATATGATGATCTTAGGAATTGATATAAATTCAAATGTCATCGAAAAAGCAAAGGTGGGTAAATATCAAGGTAGAACTTTACAGCGTTTAGGCGAAAGTGAAAAAAGAAGATTTTTCACAGATATTGGAGAGCAAACATTTAGCATTAATAAAAGCGAACTTTGTACATGTAGATTTGAATTATGTAATGTTTTTGAAGATAAATTTTTAAGACTGGGTAAATTTGATATTATTGTCTCTAGGAACATGATCATTTATTTTGACTATGATTCTAGAATTAAATTAATGGAGCGTTTTTATCAAATTTTAGCTGATAACGGTAGGTTGTATGTGGGCAATGCCGATTTGATTCCTGAAACCACATTTTTTAAGAAAGTTTTTTCACCTCGAGGTGTGTACTATGAAAAAATTTGATTATATTTTCTTAAATTTTACAAAAAGTTACACTTTTTTATATCTTCGCTAAAATAAAGTTACTATTTTTAGCTTAAATTTTGATTTTGGTGCTATAATATTGTCAATATAATAAACCCTTGTTATTATTAATTTTTAAGTTTAATCAAAAAAGGAAAGATTTTGATAGAGTTAAGAAATGTAAATAAATATTATGGAACCCATCATGTTCTTAAAAATATTAACCTTTGTGTTAAAGAAGGTGAAAAACTTGTTATCATAGGTCCTAGCGGAAGTGGAAAAAGTACTACTATTCGCTGCATGAATGGACTTGAAGAGGTGAGTTCAGGTGAAGTTGTTGTAAATAATCTTGTTTTAAATCATAAAAATAAGATTGAAATTTGTAGGAAATATTGTGCTATGGTTTTTCAACATTTCAATCTTTATCCTCATATGACTGTTTTAAAAAATTTAACTTTAGCTCCTATGAAACTTCAAAAAAAATCACGCCAAGAAGCCGAAGAAACAGCCTATCAATATCTTAAGGTGGTTGGACTTGTAGACAAGGCAAATGTTTATCCAGCCACGCTTTCGGGTGGTCAGCAACAACGTGTTGCTATCGCAAGAGCGCTATGTACTAAAAAACCTTATATCTTGTTTGATGAACCTACTTCAGCACTTGATCCTGAGACTATACAAGAAGTTTTAGATGTAATGAAAGAAATTTCTACACAAAGAAATACAACCATGGTTGTGGTAACTCATGAAATGGGTTTTGCTAAAGAAGTTGCCGATAGAATTATTTTCATGGAAGATGGTGCTATTGTGGAAGAAAATGTTCCTAGTGAGTTTTTTTCCAATCCTAAAACTGAAAGAGCAAGACTTTTTTTAGGAAAAATTCTTAAAAATTAAACCAAATTTTAAAAGGAGAGAACAATGGTTTTTAGAAATTCTTTATTAAAATTAGCAGCACTTGCTTTAGGAGCTTGTATGGCTTTTACTAGCGCAAATGCAGCTGAAGGAAAACTTGAAGCTATCAAGGCTAAAGGAGAGTTGGTTATAGGTGTAAAAAATGATGTACCACACTATGCTTTACTTGATCAAGCTACAGGCGAAATTAAAGGCTTTGAAGTTGATGTTGCTAAAATGCTTGCTAAGAGTATTTTAGGAGATGAAAATAAAGTTAAACTTATAGCAGTAAATGCTAAAACAAGAGGTCCATTACTTGATAATGGTAGCGTTGATGCGGTTATAGCAACTTTTACTATCACTCCAGAGAGAAAAAGAGTGTATAATTTTTCAGAGCCGTATTATCAAGATGCTGTAGGGCTTTTAGTTTTAAAAGAGAAAAATTATAAATCTTTAGCAGATATGAATGGTGCTACTATAGGGGTAGCTCAAGCAGCAACTACTAAAAAAGTTATCAATACTGCGGCTAAAAAAATAGGTGTTAAAGTAAAATTCAGCGAATTTCCTGATTATCCTAGCATAAAAGCAGCTTTAGATGCAAAAAGAATTGATGCGTTTTCAGTTGATAAATCTATTTTACTAGGTTATAAAGATGAGAATAATGAAATTTTACCTGATAGTTTCGATCCTCAAAGTTATGGCATAGTTACAAAAAAAAGATGATGTAAATTTTTCAAATTATGTCAATGATTTTGTAAAACAAAACAAAACTGAAATCGACGCTTTAGCTAAAAAATGGGGTTTATAAAATGAATGAGAGTGTAGGCTTTGTGGATAAATTAAGGCAACTCCTTAGTTCTTGGGGTTTGTATGATGAAAGTAGTACAAATCCTTTTGCAATTTGGAAATTTCTAGACGCTTTGGACAATGGAGATGCTTTTATTAGCGGTTTTATTTATACTTTAGAAGTGAGCATTCTTGCATTACTTATAGCGATTGTTTTTGGAACTATAGGTGGTGTGATGGCCACAAGTAAAATTAAAATCCTAAGAGCCTACACTCGAGTGTATGTTGAGCTTTTTCAAAATATTCCCTTGGTAATACAAATTTTCTTTTTATATTTTGCTTTGCCTGGCTTAGGAATTCATCTTGATATTTTTACCATCGGTGTTTTGGGTATAGGTGCTTATCATGGTGCTTATGTAAGTGAGGTAGTTAGAAGTGGAATTTTATCTGTTCCTAGAGGGCAATTCGAAGCTTCAGCCTCTCAAGGTTTTACCTATGTACAGCAAATGCGATATATTATAGTTCCACAAACTATAAAAATTATCCTGCCGCCTATGACAAATCAAATGGTAAATTTGATTAAAAATACTTCTGTATTATTGATTATAGGTGGAGCAGAGCTTATGCATTCTGCAGATAGTTATGCTGCTGACTATGGAAATTACGCACCTGCATATATTTTTGCGGCGATTTTATATTTTATCATTTGTTATCCTTTGGCATATTTTGCAAAAGTTTACGAAGACAAGCTTAAGAAAGCTCATTTAACAAGATAAGGGGTTTGGTATGGAAAATGTTTTTAATGCTCAAAATATTGAATTTTTAATGCAAGGTCTAGTCCTTACCCTTAAAATTGCCTTGGCGACTTGTATTATATCTATCATTTTTGGAACTTTTTTAGCTATTACTAAAAATTATGGAGATAGATTCAGCAGGTTATTAGCAACTTGTTACATTGATATATTTAGAAATACTCCATTGCTTTTATGGATGCTTGCTGCTTGTTTTGTTTTGCCATCATTTTTTCCACAAATGCCACAAGCTTTTTGGGGAACTATAGGATTTTCGCTATACACAAGTTCAGTTATGGCTGAGATTATACGTGGTGGTTTAAATTCTATTCCAAAAGGACAATTTGAAGCAGCTTATTCTCAAGGATTTAGTAAATTTTTTACTCTTTTTTATATTATCTTACCTCAAACGTTTAGAAAAGTTGTTCCGTCTTTACTTTCTCAAATTGTTACCACTGTAAAAGATACGGCTTATTTGGCGGGTTTACAAATAGCAGAACTGACTTATAATTCTAAAAATATTTTGGCTAGACTTACGAGTTTTGATGAAATTTTAGCTACTATAGGTTTTGTTGCTGTGATTTATTTTGCTATATGCTTTTCATTATCCATGCTTGTAAGATATTATGCTAAAAAAACCGCTTATGTTTCTTAGAAAATATGTATTTTAATTAAAAGAGAATGGAATTTACAGCATTTTTTAAATTTTATTTTATTAAAATCTTATTTTAATATTATTTAGTAAAAGGTCTTTTATGCGCGGTTATAAAATTTTTTCAGGTTCGGCTAATGTAGAATTTGCAAAACAGATTTCTAAATATCTTTCTTTGCCTTTAAGTGATGCTGGAGTAAAGCGTTTTAGCGATGGAGAAATTAGCGTTCAAATTGATGAAAGCGTACGTGGTAAAGATGTTTTCATTATCCAAAGCACCTGTGTACCTACCAATGATAATTTAATGGAGCTTTTAATCTTAACAGATGCTTTGCGACGCTCAAGTGCAAATTCTATTACAGCTATTATTCCTTATTTTGGTTATGCAAGACAAGATAGAAAAGCAAATCCAAGGGTACCTATTACTGCTAAACTTGTTGCCAATTTAATCGAAACAGCAGGGATTGATCGTGTGGCTACTATCGATCTACACGCGGGGCAAATTCAAGGTTTTTTTGATATACCTGTTGATAATCTTTATGGAAGTATAGTATTTAATGATTATATCAAAACCAAGCATTTTAAAAATGCAATTGTTGGAAGTCCTGATATAGGGGGTGTAGCAAGAGCTAGAAGTGTGGCTAAAAATTTAGGACTTG
This sequence comes from Campylobacter sp. 110, assembly GCF_002383965.1. Lineage (NCBI taxonomy): Bacteria > Pseudomonadati > Campylobacterota > Epsilonproteobacteria > Campylobacterales > Campylobacteraceae > Campylobacter > Campylobacter sp. 110. Next base: position 20,480 of record NZ_NXBD01000051.1, read on the forward strand.
ATATAGTGATAGTAGATAAAAGACGCGAAAAAGCTAATGAGAGCGAAGTTATGAATATTATCGGAGATGTTAAAGATAAAGAGGTGATTTTAGTCGATGATATTATTGATACTGCAGGTACTATTGTAAAGGCTGCTGAAGCTTTAAAAAACAAAGGTGCAAAATCCGTTATGGCTTGTTGTACTCACGCGGTTTTAAGTGGTAAAGCTTATGAAAGAATTGCTTCAGAGGCGCTCGATGAGCTTGTAGTTACTGATACCATTCCTTTAAGAGAGCAATTGCCTAATATAAAAGTTTTAAGCGTAGCTCCTGTATTTGCTGAAGTAATACGCCGCGTTTATCACAATGAAAGTGTAAATTCTCTTTTTATTTAATTTTCTATATTTTTTTTAAATATCTTATATTAATATAAAATAAATCAGAACTATCTCTTTGATAGTTCTATGATTTTTTTGACTTTTACTAATGACAAAAAATATTTGATAGTGTATCTTTAAATATAATAACGGCTTAAAAAATAAAAGCAAACTTTTAACAAAATAAAGCAATATTCTATAAATATTTTTAACTTTAATAAAACTTGTCTTAAAAATAGTCATAAAAAATAATACAAGATTGCATGTTTATTTTTTTTGAAAATGTCACTTAAAGAAACAAAAAGAATATTTTTTTATACGATGTAAAAAAACTAAACAAACATTTTATTAAATTTATTTATAAATTTGGTATCCTTTGAAATATTTTTATTATTTTAGGAGAACTATGGCTCGTTTTGGAACTAAAATTTTATGGTTGTTTGTCGCAGCTTTAGGTGCTATTTGTTTTGCTCATTTAGCTTTACAAAATGGCGAGAGTGTATCAGCAATTTATCTAGTAGTTGCTGCTGTGTGTATCTATATGATAGGATATAGATTTTATGGACGCTTTGTAGCGTATAAGGTTTTAGAACTTGACAAAAATCGTGCTACACCTGCAGTTTTAGAAAATGATGGACGCGATTTTGTTCCTACAAATAGAACAGTTTTATTTGGACATCATTTTGCTGCTATTGCAGGTGCTGGTCCTTTAGTGGGTCCTATTTTGGCTGCTCAGATGGGATATTTACCTTCTATGCTTTGGATTTTAGTGGGAGGTGTTTTAGCAGGTGCGGTTCATGACTTTGTTGTGCTTTTTATATCCACTCGTAGAAGAGGTAGAAGTTTAGGCGAAATTATCAAAGATGAAATGGGTAAATTTACCGGTGGTGTTGCAATGGTAGCAATTTTTGGTATCATGCTTATTATCATCGCTATTTTAGCTATGGTAGTTGTAAAAGCTCTCGCAGAGTCACCTTGGGGATTATTTACCATTGCAATGACTATTCCTATAGCAATTTTTATGGGAGTATATATGCGCTTTATTCGCCCAGGTAGAGTAGGTGAGGCTTCGATTATAGGTTTTGTGCTTTTAATCTTAGCAATTCATTATGGTAGTGTTATAGCTTCTGATCCTTATTGGGCGAAAATATTCACATTAGAAGCTCCAACTTTGGCAATTATTATGATGGCTTATGGCTTTATCGCAGCTGTTTTACCTGTATGGTTTTTATTGGCTCCAAGAGATTATCTTTCTACTTTCTTAAAGATTGGTGTTATTGTTGTAATGGCTGTAGCTATTATTATCGTTGCACCTGATTTGCAAATGCCAAAAACCAATGCTCAGTATTTTGATGGAACAGGTCCTGTATTTGCGGGTGCTATTTTTCCATTTTTGTTTATAACCATTGCTTGTGGTGCTATTAGTGGTTTTCATGCTCTTATTTCAAGTGGAACTACTCCAAAAATGCTTGAAAATGAAACTCATGCTTTGCCTGTTGGATATGGCTCTATGCTTGCAGAAAGTGCTGTAGCAATTATGGCTTTAATTTGTGCTTGTATTTTACATCCTGGACTTTATTTTGCTATAAATTCAAGTTCTGCTTTAATAGGATCTGATGTTGCAAGTGCGGCACAAGCTATTTCAAGTTGGGGATTTAGTATCACTCCTGAAGAAATTTCTACTTTAACTGCAAATATAGGAGAATACACTATACTTTCTAGAACAGGCGGGGCTCCAACTTTTGCTATAGGTGTAGCTTTAATTTTACATGAGCTTTTTGGTGGTATTGATCTAATGGCTTTTTGGTATCATTTTGCTATATTGTTTGAAGCTTTATTTATCTTAACAGCTGTGGATGCTGGAACTAGAGCTTGCCGTTTTATGGTGCAAGATATCTTAGGTAATGTCTATAAACCTTTGGGAAATATTCATAATTATCCAGCTGGACTTTTAGCAACTGCATTGAGTGTTGCAGGATGGGGATATTTTCTTTATCAGGGTGCGATTGATCCCAAAGGCGGTATTTATACCCTTTGGCCTCTCTTTGGTGTAAGCAATCAAATGCTTGCAGGTATGGCTTTACTTCTTGCTACAACCATACTTGTAAAAATGGGCAAGGCAAAATACACTTGGGTAACTTTAATTCCTGCTACATTTGTTTTGGTAGCAACCCTATATGGAGGAATACAAAAAGTTATGCCTTACGAAGAAGGAAATAAAGTAGGAAATGCTGTAAGCCATGTGGCAGCAGTTACTATACAAAGTCAAAAAATTAAAGATTTAGAATTGAAATTAAACAATGCCAAAGATGAAAATGAAATTGCAGCAATTGAAAAAGAAATTTCTGTAGCTACTCAAAGTAAGATCGGAAATTTAATCAATGCCATTCTTTGTGTGTTTTTCATGTTGGCCACATTGCTTGTCATACTCTCTTGCATAGGAATTTGCCTAGGTAAGATTAAAATTCCACTAAAAGAAACCAAATATATTAAACTTGATGAATTTCAAAAAGTTTAAACACTACTATGAAAAAACCGAAAGGTTTTTTCATCCCTTAGTGGGACTTTCGAGTTATGATAAGTATTTAGAACACATGAAACACAAACATCCTGAAAAAACCCCAAAAACTAGAGGAGAATTTTTCAAGGAATGTTTAGATAAAAAATATAACAGCGGCGGTTTAAATAAATGCTGATAAGCTTAAAAGGATAAAGTTTTTATCATACAAAAAATTAAGCTTTAAGTATTTGCAAATCCATGAATTTTCTTTAATTCTTCACTAATAGGCTTTTTCTTTCCTTCTCTTGTAACGCTAACATAAGTAACTAAGGCAGAGGTTACGTTTATGCAAGAAGTACAGCCTTGTGAATCCACTCTTTGAGCACTAACTTCTACTTCTACACCTATAGAAGTCTTTCCTACGCTAACAATCTTAGAATAGCAAGAAATTATATCACCTATAAAAACAGGCTCTTTAAAAACTACCTTATCCATAGATATAGTTACGACGCGTTCAGGAGAAAGTTCTCTGGCTGCTATTGCGCCTGCTAAATCAATTTGTGAAAGTATCCATCCACCAAAAATATTACCTGCGGGATTGGTATCACTTGGCATTGCAACAATTTTTAATTTTGGTTCTCCCATATCTCTCATTTTTTACTCCTTATTTTAAAAAATGAATTATAATTCAATAAAGTTAAAAAAGGAGAATAAAAGTATGAATAATTTCAAAGAATTAGCAAAACTTGTAAAAAATCGTAAAGAAAATATCAATCTTTTTTATGATCTTTTAGATTCTGAGCAATGGGGCGAGTATTTTGAGAGACTTTTAACTCTTAGTGAGTTGAAAAGAGATAAAACAACTCTTTTGGCTATATTAAGACGCTTAGTAGATCTTAAAGAGGAAAATTTGATACAGGAGTGGAAAAAAAATAATTTCAAAGAAGAAAAAATTACCAAGCTTAAGCATAAATTCTATGAAGAGATAAGAAAATTTTATGAAAAAGAGCATCAAGAGCTAATCCATGAGATCAAAGAAAGAAAAATCGTAAATGATTTTTATCAAGTTCTTATCCAAGAAGTGCATAATATAGGCTTAGTTATCAATGCTTTTGAAGTTTCTTGGACTAAAGAGATTATAGAAAAAAACAATAAAATTTTAGCAACTCAATTTCCAAATTTAGACGATGCGATGGAATTTTTACGAAAAAATCAACTCTATCAAACAACTCCAAAGGGTGATATTTGCGAAAGAAGCTATGGTGTTTTGGTAAGAATAGGAAATATGTGGAAATTTGTTCCTTATGCAAGATTTTTTGAAGATGAAATTTTAAAACTTGAATTTGCTTTTGATGATATGATTGATAAATTAAAACAAATAGCTAAAAATGAAGATGAGCTAGCTTATATAGAGTATTTTCAAAAGCTAAAACTAGCTTTTTGTGAAAAGGAAGAAGAAAAGGTTATAGGAGCGTGGCAAGAGGCTGAATTTGCATGGATGAAAGTCAAATCTCCATTACAAGTAGGTCATCCTTTAGAATACTATGAAGATAATTACACTCATGCTGTAGCTTTAGAGTGGGATATAAGAATAGAAGATGAGAGTGATTTTGATGCCTTGAAATTTTCAAAAGATATCAAGCAAAGCTTTATGCGCGTATATGAAAATATCGGAATTCAAGATGAGCAACTTAAAAATGAAGCTTTGCATAATATTGATAAAACACAGCTTTATGTTTGCGCACCGATGATTTATTATGGAGCTGAGCTTAAGGGTTTGTTTTCTGCGCAAGTTGTTCCTAATGATGAATTTGTAAGTTCTATTGCAGGCAAAAAAATCTTTGCTTTTTTAAATTTTGTCTATGAAAATGCTAAAACAAAACCTTTTATGAGAATTGCTAGTGAAATTTTTAATAAAGATTTTTTGGATTATGGAAGAGATATTTTATTTTTCAAAGAAAAAATTTGGAAAAGAGTTTATGAGGTTTCTACTATAGGACATGAATTTGGTCATATATTTTTTATCGCTAAAGACAGTGAAAAACTTATGAATCAAAGTGGTTTTTTTAAAAATATCGAAGAATATAAGGCAACAAGTGGCGGACTTGTTAATTTCTTTTATCATGAACAAGAGGATTTGAAATTACCTGTTTTTCATGAACTTATTAAAAGAGCTGTATCTTTGATAGCTTGGCAAAGAGTTGAAGAGGTTAAGCCTTATTATACAGAAGGACTTATTCATTTATCACTATTATTTCAAAGTGGAGTTTTGAAATTTAAAAACAATAGATTAAATGTTAATTTTAATCTGGAATATTATGAAAATTTTAAAGATGCAACTTTAAAAAATTATCATGATTTAGCTAAACATTATGCTTTAAAGCTTGATGCTAAAGAATTTTTAAATCGTTTTTGTGCTTTAGAAAACGATATTTTTATGCCTCTTTATCCAGAATGCAAAGAATTTGTTCAATTCTACTATGATCTATATGAAAAAATAGGCAATGAAATTGACAATAGTGGGGAATTTGAGCGCTATAAAATGCAAAAAAAATCCTAAAAAACATGTTTTTACTTGATATTGTTTTCTAAATATGCTAGAATTAGGCGTTTCAATATAAAACAAAGGAGCTTTTATGACTAAAGCAGATTTCATTTCTCAAGTTGCTCAAACTGCTGGGCTAACAAAAAAAGATGCTACTGCTGCTACTGATGCAGTTATTTCTACTATCACTGATGTATTGGCTAAAGGTGATAGCGTTAGCTTTATAGGTTTTGGTACTTTCTCAACAGCCGAAAGAGCCGCAAGAGAAGCAAGAGTGCCAAGCACTGGTAAAACCATTAAGGTTCCTGCAACAAGAGTTGCTAAATTTAAAGTGGGTAAAAACCTTAAAGACGCTGTTGCAAAAGCTAAAAAGAAAAAATAATATTAAGGCTAGAAATTTTTCTAGCCCTGCTTAAATAAAAAATTTAAATTAATCCGACAATTTATATCCTTTATTTACTTTATTTTTATAAACTTACTTGAAACTAAATTTTTGAAAGGTTGGTTTTATGAGAGTTTATAAAAAAGTAAATGAACTTATAGGCAATACTCCTATAATACAATTAGAGAAATTTGGTGCAAATCTTTTTGCTAAATGCGAATTTTTAAATCCAAGCCATTCAATTAAAGATAGAGCAGCTTTTGCAATGATCCAAAGCGCTTTAGATGAGGGCAAAATCGATTCTAAGACTGTTATAGTCGAAGCTACAAGCGGAAATACAGGTATTGCATTAGCAATGATTTGTGCAGATTTAGGACTTCAATTTGTTGCCACTATGCCAGAATCTATGAGTATAGAAAGACGCAAAATGATAACTCTTTTTGGAGCACAACTTGAACTAACTCCTGCAAGTTTAGGTATGAAAGGTGCAGTGGATAAAGCTAATGAAATTTTAAAAAATACCCCAAATTCTTTTATGCCATCGCAGTTTGACAATTTGGCCAATAAAAATGCACACCGCAGAACTACTGCCTTAGAAATATTAAAAGATTTGGATAATGATCTTGATATTTTTGTAGCGGGTTTTGGAACAGGTGGAACTATCAGTGGAGTTGGTGAAATTTTAAAAGAAAAATTAGGAAAAATTCATGTCGTTGCTGTAGAACCTTTAGCCTCTCCGCTACTTAGTAAGGGTGAAGCTGGAAGTCATAAGATACAAGGTATAGGTGCAAATTTTATCCCTGCTATCTTAAATAAAGATGTTATAGATGAAATCATCACAGTTAGCAATGAAGATGCTATAAATACAGCTAAAGAGCTCGCTAAAAACGGTCTTATGGTAGGAATTTCAAGTGGTGCAAATGTGTTTGCAGCAAGTGTTTTGGCTAAAAAATTTCCAGATAAAAAAATTCTTACTATGCTAAATGATACAGCTGAAAGATATCTTTCAACCGATCTTTTTGCTTAAAAATTTTATTTAGAGCTTAGAAAATTTTTAAGCTCTTTTGCAACTTCTTCAGGATTCAAATCTCTAATGATCTTTTGTAGCTTTCCGTTTTCATCGATGAGAAAAATTTCGCTACTATGCGCAACGGAATATTTCATCACAGAATCATTGATATCTATTTTTTGATATTGAACTCCATAATTTTTAGCCACTTTCTTTAAAACGCTATCATTTTTTGCAATAAGAGCGTCCGCATTGGGATAAAAATATCTTAACCATTCGTTAGTTGAAGTTAAATTACCATCTCTAGAAATATCTAAAGAAATAAAAAGAACATGAGCTTTTGGATCTTTAAGGGCTTTTAAATTTTTACCGATTAAAGAGAGAGTAGAGGGGCAAATATCAGGACAAAAAGTATAACCAAAATAAACTATAAGTTTCTTGCCCTTAAAATCCTCTAAAGTAGTTTGCTCTTTAAAGGCAGATCTTAGATTAAAGTCGTATTGGTTTTTATTTATCAAACAAAAAGCTAGTATACCCATCGCAACAAAGGCGACTGCAAATAAAAAAACCTTTTTCATCTTTTTAGATCAAAATCAAAATGAAAACCTATAGGTTTATCATCTTCAAAAACTTCAGCTCTAAAACGCATAACTTCAAGAACACATGCAGCCAAAACCAATCTTGACTCATAATCTGTTTCATTTATTTTAGTAACTCTAGGCATTATATCTCCCATAAACATATTTAAGCCATAAATTTTAATTTTTAAATTTTTATAATTTCCTAAATTTTTAATTTTTAAATTGGTGATTTCTAAGGATTGGAGAGGTTTTGGATCCATAGAAATCAAAACCTCTCTATCCTTAAAACTATAAGTGCAATTTTCGATATTTAAATCACAGCTTAGAGGTGATAAAACATCAGTTTGACTTAAAGTCGTTCTATCTTTTAAAACATAAAAATCAAATATGATATAAAGAATTAAAAGAGATAGGCCTGAGGCCAAAATAAAAAATATTTTTTTCATTATCTATAACTTTTTTGATCCTATGTCACGAACTTCTAAACTTTGATTATTGTCAAAAGTTAAAGTCAAATTTGCTTTAGTATTTTCATCAATAGCTTGATTAAGCTTAAAAAGCATAATATGATAACTTCCAGGTTTTAACTCGGTACTAGAATGTGCTTTAACAGGTATCTCAGGAATTTGTATCATAGCTTTCATACCATGTTTATGTTCATGAGTGTGTAATTCGCTCACTTGATTGATATCAGTTTTTGCATCTATTAAAGAGATGTCCTTATCGGTATTGTTAACAATGGTAAGAAATATAGCACTATTAACAGCATTAGGTGGAGTTTGTTTAATAAATGCATCTTTGATTTCTATATCTTTAGCATAAAGACTTAATGCAAGCAAAGCGCTTAAAGTGATAATTTTTTTCATATTTTATCCTTATTATTTTAGTATTAAATAATTATTAATTATATCAAAACAAAAGAAAATAATCAATTATTTTTTTAAAAAATGAATTTTTTTATTAAATTTAATTTTGAGGCAAGATTGCACTATTGTATATTTTTTGCAAAGTAACATCAAAATCAAAGAAAAAGCCTGTGGGTTTATCATTGTTTAAAAACTCAACCCTAAAGCGAGAATCATCTGTAACGCTTTTTCCTGTAAAATTTATAATAATTGAATCTTTTGTGTTTGTAAATTGTGGGATAATGTTTCCTATATATGAGTTTAAACTATAAATTTTAATTTTTAAATTTGGATCAAAGGGAAAATTACTTACTTTAATGGCGGTATTTTTAAAGATTTTTATAGGTTTAGGATAAGCAGATACCAAAATTTGTTTTCCTTTAAACAAAAAGGTGCAATCTTGAGAATTTAAATCACATTTTAATAGAAGGCAGGTATTGAGTTTAAACACATTATCTTTTTTTTATCATATAAAATATAAAAGGTTAATGAAAATATAATCAGAAATATTGCTGCTATAAAAAAATTTTTCATGATAATAAAACAATGCCTTTAAAATTGATTTTTTCGTGATTTGGGATATTCTACAATTATAGCATAATAAAATTTAATATAATTAATATTTTTTAAGAAAAAAAATAATATAATCACAGACGTTTTTGTCAAAAAATATTATAAATACAGTTTTAAGGAAAAGCATTGCTTAAAAAGATTTTAGCATTTTACTTCATATGCATTTCAGCTCTTGGGGCTTCTGATTTGGTAAAAATTTATTTAAATCAGGGTTTAGATGCTGTAGGTGTAGCAATTGAAAAAGAATTAACAAATAAAGATTTTTGGTTAGATGAAATAGGCGATAGAAATATCTCTTTAGGATATTACGATGATGATGTTGCTATTGTGCTTACAAATAAGACAGATAAAATTCTCCGTGTTTATTCTTATAGTGATGGGAAGATTAAACAAGACTTTGAACAAAAAGCTATCATTACAGGACTTATGGGGGATAAACAAGTTGAGGGGGATTTAAAAACTCCAGTAGGCTTTTATGAACTTGGACGCAAATTTAATCCAGGGGATCCTTATTATGGTCCTTTTGCATTTGCAACAACTTATCCTAATTTACTTGATAAAGTTCAAGGCAAAACAGGCGGAGGGATTTGGATACATGGCTATCCTTTAGATGGAACAAGATTGGATGAATTTAAAACGCGTGGTTGCATAGCCTTATTTAATGAAAATCTTGAAGAATTTGCAAAAGTAGTACAAGATAAAAAAGTATTTGCTATGACAGAGGAAAAAGAAAAAGTAAGAGCCAAAAAAGAAGATATAGCTGCTTTACTTGCAGATCTTTTTGCTTGGAAGCTAGCTTGGACAGATAGCGATATAAATACTTATTTAAATTTCTACGATGAGAAACAATTTAAGCGTTTTGATAAAATGAAATTTGAACAATTTGCTTCTATGAAAAAGTCTATTTTTTCTAGAAAAGAAGACAAAAAGATTAAATTTTCAGATATAAATATCAGCCCTTATCCGAATGTAGAAAATGAGACTATGTATAGAATTTCATTTTATGAGGATTATTATACTAAAAACTATCAATTTAAAGGGGATAAAATCTTATATGTTAAAATTGATAGCAAGGGAAAAATGAAAATCTTAGCAGAACAATAATGTCTTTAATTAAAATCAATCAAAAAGCTTATGAAAGCAATTTAAAAATTATAGCTGAAAAAATAGGTAGCTTTTCAAGATTGATTTGTGTTTTTAAAGATAATGCTTATGGACATGGAGCAAAAATTTTAGCTCCGATTGCTAGGACTTTGGGCGTTAATTTTATAGCAGTTAAAAATGAAAAAGAAGCTTATGAGCTCGAAGATTTTTTTGATAATATTTTAATTCTTTCTCACCATCCACATGGCAAAGAAAATTCTAAATTTATTTATGCTCTAAATGATATAGATAAAATCAATGCTTATCAAAACGATACAAGAATACATCTTAAAATAGACACAGGAATGCATCGCAATGGAGTTTGCGTTGAGGATTTAAATGAAGCTTTGTTAAAAATCAAATGTTCTGCATTGAAGCTAGAGGGTATATTTACACATTTTGCAGGTGCAGATGAAATGGATGCAAGTTTTTTTATTCAAAGGGAAAAATTTTCTAAAGCTAAAGATATTGCTAAACAAATTTATAAAAATTTGATATTTCACTCGCATAATTCCGCGGCTTTATTTAGAGCTGTAAAAATACCCGAAGATGAGCTTTGTAGAACAGGCTTAGCGCAATTTGGTTATGGTGATGAAAGTCTAAAAAAAGTTTTAAGTTTATATGCTCATAGATTAAGTCATAGAGAATTACAAATAGGTCAAAGTGTAGGTTATGGTGGAGCTTTTAGTGCGACAGAAAAAATCAAAATAGCTACCTATGATTTGGGTTATGCAGATGGTTTGTTTCGTTATGATGGCAAGGGAGATTTATTGCTAGCCAATAAACAAAAAATTTTAGGTAAAATTTCAATGGATAGTTTTTCTTGTCAAGATTTTGGAAAGGAAATATGTGTGTTTGATAATGCAGATGTTTGGGCAGATTTTTTCAATACTATCAATTATGAAATTTTAGTAAAACTCCATCCTGATATCCCAAGAGTATTGGTGTAAATATGTTTAATATTGTTTTAGTTCATCCTAGAATTCCTCAAAATACTGGCAGTATAGGTAGAATGTGTTTTAATGCGGGTTTTAAATTACATATTATCAAACCCATAGTTTTTGATATTTCTCAAAAAGCAGTGCGTAGAGCAGGGCTTGATTATTGGGAAAAGCTTGAGCCTGTAATTTGGGAAAGTTTAGATATCTTTCTTGAACACAATCTCATTTACAAAGATCGTTTTTTCTTTGCGACAACAAAAAGTAATAAATTTTATTTTCAAGCCAAATTTCAAGAAAATGATTTTTTATTTTTTGGTAGCGAGAGCTATGGTTTACCGATGGAATTAATGCAGCTTAACTGGGATAATGCCATTACAATCCCTATGAAAGCTTGTGGTAGAAGTTTAAATTTGGCCACAAGTGTCGGCATTGTTTCTTATGAAGCCTTGCGTCAAAATTTTGATCGTTTTAGTTTATAATCTTACTTAACTTTATATTTTTTTACATATTTTGTAAATTATCAATATTTTTTCATAAAAAATATGCTAAAGTTGTAGCGAATTTTACTTTTTTAAAGGAGAAATATGGGTGAGCAAAATTTAACTTTAAACCCCTCAGTTCCATTCGATGAAAAGATATTAAAAATTCTCGAATATGTTCTGCCATATACTGATACTATAATGGTAGTTTTACTTATAATCTGCGGAATTTACTATAGTTTCTTAACTAGATTTGTACAATTTCGCATGTTAAAATCCGTTTTTAAAATTCTAACTGAAAGAAATGAAAATCATACCAAAGAGCACATATCTCCTTTTCAAGCTTTGATGATATCAACAGCTTCTAGGATAGGTATAGGAAATATTGCAGGCATCTCTATCGCGATCGCTGCAGGAGGAGCGGGTGCTTTATTTTGGATGTGGTTTATGGCGTTTTTTGGTGGCGCTTCAGCTTTTGCAGAAAGCACTTTAGCACAAATTTACAAGTCTAAAGATAATACAGGAGGATTTAAAGGTGGTCCTGCTTATTATATAAAAAAAGCTTTAGGTTCTCATTTTTTTGGAGCTTTTTTTGCTTTTATTCTTATTATTACTTATGCTTATGGATTTAACGGACTTCAAAGTCAAACTATGACTTCGGCTTTTAAAGTTTATTATGATATGTTTAATCCTAATGCTACAACAGATTTTGCTTCAAGTTCTTGGCCTATGATTATTGGTATTATTTTAACCCTTTTTGGAATTTGGATGTTTTTTTCACATCATACAAAAATAGGTAAAGTAAGCTCTTTAATCGTTCCTTTTATGGCATTAGCTTATATCTTACTTGCCTTTATAGCTGTTTTGATTAATTTTGAAAAAATTCCTTCTGTAATAGTGCTTATATTTGAAAGTGCTTTTGATTTTAAAGCGATTTTGGGTGGATTTGCTGGTTCTGCTTTGGTTATAGGAATTAAAAGAGGACTCTTTTCAAATGAGGCGGGTATGGGTTCTGCTCCAAATGCTGCTGCTGCTGCTCTTACAAGTCACCCTGCAAAACAAGGTATTATACAAGCGTTTTCGGTTTTGATTGATGTTATTGTTTGTACAAGTTCAGGATTTTTGGTTCTTTTTTCTATGGCATATTTTAATGTTGGAGCCGATGGAAAACCTCTTTTAACCGCAATGCCTTTAGTACAAGAAGCAATGCGTGAATATTATGGCGGTTTTGGAGTCCATTTTATCACTATAGCTATTGTTTTATTTGCTATCACTTCTTTGATAGGGAATTACTATTATGCTCAAGCTAATGTTAAATATTTAACAAATTCCAAACTTGTAATGAATTTGTTTAGAATTACAGCTGTGGCTATGATTTTTATAGGCTCGCAAATGAATTTAAAACTTGCTTGGAATTTGGCTGATTTGACTATGGCTTTCATGGCAACGACAAATATTATATCTTTATTGCTTTTAGGTGGTATAGTAAATAAAGTTTTAAAAGATTTTAATACGCAACAAAAATCTGGTATAGATCCTAAATTTAATGCTAGCAAACTTGGAATTAAAAACGCTGAATGTTGGGATTAAAATTCATAAGCCTTAGTGGCTTATGAATTAGTGATTTAAAACCTTATTTAAAAATTCTTTCAGTCTTTCATTTTTTGGATTTTCAAATACTTCTTTAGGGCTTGCATCCACTGCAAGTTCTCCTTTATCCATGAAAAAAATGCGATTAGCGACATTTCTGGCAAAACCCATTTCATGAGTAACTACTATCATAGTAAGCCCTTCAGCGGCCAAATCCTTCATGATACTTAAAACTTCTCCTATCATTTCAGGATCAAGTGCTGAAGTAGGCTCATCAAATAAAATTACATCAGGATTCATCATCAAACTTCTTGCTATGGCAATGCGTTGCTTTTGTCCGCCTGAAAGTTTGTGCGGCATTACCTCTTTTTTATCAGATAATCCTACTTTTTTAAGTAAAATTTCAGCTTTATTTATAGCTTCATCTTCGCTTAAGATTCCTGTTTTTACTGGGGCTAAGCATAAGTTTTGCAATACATTTTTATTGGCAAAAAGATTAAAATGTTGAAATACCATACTGACTTTTTGACGAATTTTATTGATATCAGTTTGTTCATCTAAGATATTGCGTCCTTTGATAAGAATTTCTCCTCTGTCTGCAAGTTCTAAGCGGTTAATACAACGCAAAAAAGTACTTTTTCCACCCCCACTTGGACCTATGATGGATATAATATCGCCTTTGGAAATTTTGGTGCTGATATTTTTAATAACTTCTAAATTTCCATATTTTTTATTTAAATTTTTAATCTCAATCATTTTTGCTCATCCTTAACTCAAGTTTTTTAGCAAAATAACTAAAAATTTTTACACTTACATAATACACAAGTCCTGTAAAAATAAGAGGTTTTGGATTGTATAATACCGCTTGAAGGCTTTGGCTTTGCATAGTAATATCAATAACGCTTATAAATCCAACCACGGAAGTTTCTTTAAACAAAGAAATAAATTCATTAGCCAAAGCGGGTAAAATGTTTTTGGTCGCTTGTGGCAATATAATTTCTTTCATTGAAGTTTTATAATCAAGCCCCATAGCGCGTGCTGCTTCCATTTGTCCTTTATCGACACTATTAATCCCGCTTCTTACGATTTCTGCTATATAAGCAGAGCTATTAAGCCCTAGGGCAAACATTGCTGCATAAAGATTATCAATAAAAGTAAAAATTACAAAAGCAAAAATCATAAGTTGTAATATTACAGGGGTTCCTCTTATGATATCAATATATTCATCTATGATAAAATTTAAAACTTTAATTTTAGAAAAGCGCAAGATAGCGAGACTAAAACCAACAACTACACCAATAATTGCCGAGCAAGCAGTAAGTAAAAGAGTGATAAAATAACTTTTTATGTAAGCTTGCGCATTTGGAGTATATCCGTAATTTATAGCCCCATCCGCTTCTTTAATTTGTAAAATTTCAATAGGAAAAGAAAAATATCCCCAAAAAAGAATGATGGCGAAAAATACAAATATTCTTATATTTTTTTGATTCAAATCTTAACCTTTATTCAAAAATTTTTAACTTAAATTCTATAAAATTATCGTTTGATTTTTCTTTAAATATTTGTAATAATATGATAGAATTTTAAAAAAGGTTTTGCGATATGATAGTTTTAGATTTTATTTTAATCGTAGCTTTTGTGCTTTTTATGATATTTTTGATAGTGGGATTTAATTATCAAATGAATGAAAAAGCTAAAATTCGGGAAGAAAAATTTAAAAATAAGGAGAGAAAAAAATGAGTAAAAAAGTATTGATTCCTTTGGCTCAAGGATTTGAAGAAGCTGAGTTTATAGGTATAGCAGATGTATTAAAAAGAGCTGCGGAATTAAGTGGGAATTTGGAAGTTATTATCGCTTCTTTGGATAATGAACTTTTAGTAAAAGGTGCAAATGGGATCAGCATAAAAGCGGATTGTTCTTTAGAAGCTGTAGATACTAAAAATCTCGATGCAATAGCCTTAGCGGGTGGTTTTGATGGTATGAATAATCTTAAAAATTCAAATGAAATTTTAAGTATTATTAAAAAATTACACAGTGAAGGTAAGATTGTTTCTGCAATTTGTGCTTCTCCTATAGTATTAAATGCTGCTGGAGTTTTAGAGGGTGAATTTACTTGCTATCCAAGTTGCGAAACAGGTCTTCAAGGAAATAGAGTGAATAAAGCTGTAGTTGTAAATAAAAATGTTATTACAAGTGCAGGTCCTGCAACGGCTATTTTATTTGGATTAGAGCTTGCAAAGCAACTATGCGGTGATGAAATTTATAATTCATTATATGAAGGTTTGCTTATTCCTTTAACAAAATAAGCATTTTGTTATGATAGTGTAAAAAACACTATCATAAATTAAAATAAAGCTTGAGGATTTTCATTCTCATCTTTTTCTTTAGGAAGTCTAAAGCCGCCTAGCATATGAAAATGTAGATGAAAAACTTCTTGACCGCTGTTTATGCCACAATTTGTTACCAAGCGATATCCACTTTTATCCACTCCTAAAAGTACAGCCAATTCTTGTATAAAACTTGTCATTTTTTCCATAAGCTTAGGATCAAATTCTTGAAAATCTTTAAAATGTTTTTTCGGGATAATAAGTATATGAATGGGCGCCTTAGGAGCTATATCATGAAAAGCTAAAAAATCATTATTTTCAAGTACTTTATTGCAAGGAATTTTTCCTTCAACAATGAGTTCAAAAACAGTTTTTTCTTTCATTATTTATCCTTCTTTAGTGTTAATTTTATACAATTATATCTTTAAACTTTAGTTTTTATGCTGAATTTAAAATAGTTTTTAATAAAATTAAAACTAAAAATAACTTATTAAGGTAGAAAATTGCAAAATTTTATCGAACAAATTCAAGAATGTAAAAATTTAAATGACTTAGAGGCTCTTCGAGTTGCTGTCCTTGGAAAAAAAGGTATCTTAACAGAGAGTTTTGCAAAACTAAAAGATTTAGCGGGTGAAGAAAAGAAAGAATTTGCAGCTAAATTAAATTCTCAAAAAGATGCTTTTAATGAGGCTTATTTATCAAAATTTAAAATTTTGGAAAATCTTGCTTTAGAAGAAAAAATGAAGCAAGATGCTCTTGATTTTAACTATTTTGATGAAAGTCCTACAAATGGTGCTTTACATCCTGTTATGAGTACTATGGATAGAATTATAGAGTATTTTGTAAATTTAAATTTTAGCATAGAAAAAGGTCCTTTAATAGAAGATGATTTTCATAATTTTGAAGCTTTAAATTTACCAAAATCTCATCCGGCAAGAGATATGCAAGATACTTTTTATTTTGACGATAAAAGACTTTTAAGAACTCAAACTTCTCCTGTGCAGATTCGAACCATGCTTGCACAAAAACCACCCATTAGAATGATAGCTCCAGGAGCAGTTTTTAGAAGAGATTTTGATATCACCCATACTCCTATGTTTCATCAAGTAGAAGGGCTTGTAGTAGAAGAAGGGCAAAGAGTAAGTTTTGTAAATTTAAAAAGTATTTTAGAGGACTTTTTGCGTTATATGTTTGGAGATGTAAAAGTGCGTTTTCGTCCTAGTTTTTTCCCATTTACAGAACCATCAGCAGAAGTTGATATTTCGTGTGTATTTTGCAAGGGTTGTGGATGTAGGGTTTGTAAGCAAACGGGTTGGCTTGAGGTTTTAGGATGCGGGGTTGTAGATCCTAATGTATTTAATTTTGTAGGTTATAAAGATGTAAGTGGCTATGCTTTTGGTCTTGGTGTAGAACGCTTTGCAATGCTTTTACATCAAATTCCTGATCTAAGATCTTTATTTGAAGGTGATTTAAGACTATTGGAGCAATTTAGATGATAATTACTAAAAGTTGGTTAAGTGATTGGTTAGATTTTGAAGATAAAAGTTTAGATGATATAGCTCATACATTAAATTCTATAGGTATAGAAGTAGATAAAATTTGCACCTTAAAAGTGCCGGATAAAATCGTAGTGGGTTTTGTCAAAGAAAAAGTAAAGCATGAAAATTCTGACAAATTAAACATTTGTCAAGTTGATGTTGGAAATGAAATCTTGCAAATAGTTTGCGGAGCCCAAAATGTCGCACAAGGGCAATTTGTCGCAGTGGCCTTAAAAGGTGCTTTAATGCCAAATGGTATGGAGATCAAAGAGGCTAAATTACGAGGAGTAGATTCTTGCGGTATGCTTTGTTCTAGCACAGAATTAGGCTTTGAAAAAATCAATGATGGCATTATGCTTTTAGACGATAGTATAGGCAAATTAGAGCTTGGAAAAGCTTTAAATTCCTATGAAATTTTTAATGATGGTTTGATCGAAGTTGAATTAACTCCAAATAGGGGAGATTGTCTTAGTATTTATGGTATAGCACGCGATTTAGCAGTGGCTTTGAATTTAAACTTAAAAGAAAAACCACCTTTTAAAGAAGGGGAAAATGTTTTAGGCATAGGTCGTATTTTACGCTTGAGTGCTGAAAAAGAATTAAACAGTCTTTATAATTACAGAGCTATAGAATTAAAAGAAAAAATTCAAACCAATCTACTCATTAGTTTAAGATTGGCACAAATAGAAAATTTTGGAAAAAACCCTATAGAAAATTTATTAAATTACGCAACACACTCTACAGGTGTACTCTTTAATGCTTATGATCTCAATTCTTTTTATAAGGAAAATGAAGAATTTACTTTTAGCTTAGTCAAAGAAACACGGGGTGAGACTAAAATTTCTTACCAAGATGAACTTCTTAGTGTAAGCGGAATTTACCAAGAAGAAAAATTTAAATGCAAAGAAGATTCTAAGATAATCATCATCGAGGCAAATTATACTGATCCAATGATTATTGCAGATGCAAAAATGGCTTATAAAAAGCAAGATGAGCAAACTATTTATAGAAGTTTTAGAGGAAGTGAGCCTAAATTGAATTTAGGTATGGATTTTTTATTGAGCGTTTTAGAAAAAAATCCAAATTTGATTATTTATAGCTCCTCACAACAAATTATAACAAATAAGGAATTGTCTAACATAGCAATCAGTATTGAAAGCATTAATAAGACTATAGGTCAAGAAATCGATAAGGATGAAGTTTTAAAAATTCTTAAAAAACTAGGTTTTGAACTTATAATTTCCGCTGATGGACTTGTTAATGTTAAAGCCCCTATGCATCGCCCTGATATAAAAAATCTAGCTGATATTTGTGAAGAAGTAGTGCGTATTATAGGTATTGATAATATCGCTTCAAAAGGTTTGGAATTTGTAGAAAAAAATCGTTTAAATTCCACTTATAAAAATTATAAAGAGCTAGTAGAACTTAGAAAAAAAGCGGTAGCTAACGGATATTTTGAAAGTTTGCATTATGTTTTAGATAATGAAGAGGAGCTAAAATCTCTTGGTTTTAATCCTATAAAATTAAAACTTATCAATCCAATTACTGCAGAGTTAAACACTCTAAGAACAACGCTTTTAAACCATCTTTTAAACGCAGCAAGTTTAAATGCGAAAAATTCTAAAAAGATTATTAAGCTTTTTGAACTTGGAGTAGTTTTTGGAACTAATAATGAAGAACTCAATCATATAGCTTTTGTACATTCAGGCTATCAGGAAGAGCCTAAAATTTCGAATAAAGCAAAGCCTGAATTGGTAAATTTTTATGATTTTCTTTTAGATCTTAAAAATATCATAGGAGATTTTAAATTAAAAGCTTCAAAGCATGATATTTTAAGTCCTTACGAGCAAGCTGATATTTACTTAAAAGATTTAAAAATAGGTTTTGCAGGTCGCTTGCATTTAAAAATAGAAAACGAAAGAGATTTGCTAAAAACATATGTTTGCGAACTTGATTTAAATTTGATTAAACATCATTTTAAATTGGCTAAACCTTATTCT
This sequence comes from Campylobacter sp. 110, assembly GCF_002383965.1. Classification (NCBI taxonomy): domain Bacteria; kingdom Pseudomonadati; phylum Campylobacterota; class Epsilonproteobacteria; order Campylobacterales; family Campylobacteraceae; genus Campylobacter; species Campylobacter sp. 110. The sequence continues at coordinate 39,349 of NZ_NXBD01000051.1, forward strand.
AAATTCCCAAGCATTAGCAGAGATCTTAGCATACTTATACCTAAGGGTTTTGAATATGAAAAAATTAAAAATTGCATAGAAGAATTAGATTTGGAAAATCTTGAAAATTTCCGCTTGATTGATTTATATAGCGACGCAAGTCTTGAAAATTCTTATAGTTTAACTCTTAAATTTGTTTTTAGAGATATGAATAAAACCTTAGAAGAGGCTCAAGTTGCAGAACATATGGATAAAATTTTACAAAGCTTTAAAGAAATGGGGCTTGAATTAAGATGAAAATAAATGCCTTAGAATCTTTTAATACTGAAATTTCTGATATAGCAGCAGATAAAAGCATATCTCATCGTTTTGCTATTTTTTCACTTTTAACCCAAAGTGAAAATAGGGCTAAAAATTATCTTTTAGCTGAAGATACTTTAAATACTCTGAAAATAATAGAAAATTTAGGAGCTAAAGTAAAGCGAGAAGGTTCTAGTGTAAGTATTATGCCGCCTAGTGAGATACTTTCTCCTAATTGTGTTTTAGAATGCGGAAATTCAGGCACTGCAATGCGCTTGATAATAGGATTTTTAGCGGGTGTTTCAGGCTTTTTTGTTTTAAGTGGCGATAAATATCTTAACAATCGCCCCATGAAAAGAATTTGTAAACCTTTAAGTGAAATTGGTGCAAAAATTTACGGCAGAGAACAAGCAAATTTAGCTCCACTTTGTATAGAGGGACAAAAACTAAAAGCTTTTGATTATAAAAGTGAAATTTCTTCAGCTCAAGTTAAAACAGCTATGATTTTATCTGCTTTTAGAGCGGATAAAACTTCCAAATTTAGCGAGATATCTTTAAGTAGAAATCATAGTGAAAACATGCTAAAAGCTATGAATGCACCTTTAAAAATCAGTGATGACAATTTAAGCCTTGAAATTTCTCCTTTAAATCAAGCTTTAAAAGCTCAAGATATTCTTATACCTAACGATCCTTCTTCGGCTTTTTATTTTGCTTTAGCTGCGATTATTTTACCTAATTCTAAAGTAGTTTTAAAAAATATTTTACTCAATCCTACACGTATTGAGGCTTATAAAATTTTGCAAAAAATGGGTGCAAAACTTGAAATAAAAATTACACAAAATGATTTTGAAACCATAGGCGAAATTCATGCAAGCTCAAGTGAGTTAAAAGCGGTAGAAGTTAAAGAAAATATAGCTTGGCTTATAGATGAAGCACCTGCTTTAGCTATAGCCTTTGCTCTAGCCAAGGGCAAATCTAAACTCATCAATGCTAAAGAACTTCGCGTAAAAGAAAGTGATAGAATCGCTGCAACGGTTGAAAATTTAAAACTTTGTGGAGTAAATGCTAAAGAACTTGAAGATGGTTTTGAAATCGAAGGCTCTCAAATCAAAAAAGCTAAAATAAAAAGCTATGGGGATCACCGTATTGCCATGAGTTTTGCGATTTTAGGCTTACTTTGCGGAATGGAGATTGATGAAAGTGAGTGTATTAAAACTTCTTTTCCTAACTTTATAGATATTCTTACAAAAATAGGAGCTAGGATTGATTATTGAATTGGCTAAAAATTATGGCTTTTGTTTTGGTGTAAAAAGAGCAATTAAAAAAGCTGAACAAATTAAAGATGCGGCAACCATAGGGCCGCTTATCCATAATAATGAAGAAATTGCTCGCTTGCAAAAGAATTTCAATGTTAAAACCTTAGAGAACATAAGAGCTTTAAGTGATGAAAAAAAAGCCATTATAAGAACACATGGAATTACTAAGCAAGATTTAGAAGAGCTTAAAAAGAAAGATATTGAAATTTTTGATGCAACTTGTCCTTTTGTAACCAAACCACAGCAAATTTGTGAACAAATGAGTGCAGAAGGCTATGATGTGGTAATTTTTGGCGATGAAAATCATCCTGAAGTTAAGGGTGTAAGAAGCTATGTAGCCACAAAAGCTTATGTAGTTTTAGATAAAAAAGATCTTGAAAATATTAAATTACCTAATAAAATAGCAGTTGTAAGTCAAACGACTAAAAAACCTGAACATTTTATGGAAATAGTTAATTTTTTAATTCTTAGGGTTAAAGAAGTAAGAGTTTTTAATACAATTTGTGACGCAACTTTTAAAAATCAAGATGCTATTAAAGAACTTTCTGTCAAAAGTGATGTAATGGTAGTTGTCGGAGGTAAAAATTCAGCCAATACCAAACAACTTTTTTTAATAGCTAAGGCAAACTGCGAAGATAGCTATTTGATCGAAACCGAAGAAGAATTGCAAAAAGAATGGTTTTTAAATAAAACACATTGCGGAATTAGCGCTGGAGCTAGTACGCCTGATTGGATTATTAAAAAAGTTATAGCCAAAATAGAATCGTTTAAGTGCTAAAATTGTGATATTTTATTTTTTCAAAAAGTAAATAAAACTACAATTTAAAAAAATTAATAAAAATTAAAATTCTTAACACTAATTAAAGAAAAATAAGGTAAAATCAGTCAAATTTTAATTTTTTTCAAAAGGACCATGATGAGCGAGGTGAACAAAAAAGTTCAAAACAGTTTAGAGGACTATCTTGAAGATGAAGACTTTGGGCAGCTTTTAGAAGCTTTTGACAAGTCAAGAGAAGAAACTATAACTGAAGGTGTAATCGTAGAGATTAAAAATGATGAAGTCTATGTAGATATAGGCAGAAAATCAGAAGGTATTTTAGCATTAAATGAAATTCAAGATGAAAATGCTAATTTGTTATTTAAAGTAGGTGATAGCATTAAAGTTACTGTTGTAGGCTCTCGTGGTGGTAGATCTTTACTTTCTCACAAAAAAGCTTTAAGAAAAGAAAAAGTTATCGATTTTATTCAAAATTATAAAGAAGATGATGAGTATATTTTTGAAGTAAAAGTAGTAGGAAAGAATAAAGGCGGACTTGTTGTTGTAAATGATGATGATGTAGAATTTTTCTTACCAAAATCACAATACGGCTTCAAAGAAAATAACAATCTTATAGGTAAAACTTTTAAGGTTAAAATCATCAAAGTTGATAAAGAAGAGCAAAGCATTATTGTATCTAGAAAGAAAACTTTAGATGATGAAAGAAAAAAACGCAAAGAACTTATTAATAACATCGCTCAGCAAGAAGGGCTTATCGAAGGTGTTGTAAAAAAAATTACAACTTATGGTATGTTTGTTGATGTGGGTGGTGTTGATGGACTTGTTCACTATAGTGAAATTTCATATAAAGGACCTGTAAATCCTAGTATTTTATACAAAGAAGGAGATAAAGTTCCTGTCAAAGTAGTAAAATATGACAAAGATCGCAAACATTTATCCCTTTCTATCAAAGCGGCTTTACCTGATCCTTGGGGAGAAATTAAAGACAGCTTAGAAGTGGGTGATACCATTAAGGTTATTGTTTCAAATATAGAGCCATATGGTGCTTTTGTTGATTTGGGTAACGATATAGAAGGATTTTTGCATATTAGCGAAATTTCTTGGGATAAAAATATAAAAAATCCAAAAGATTATATTAGCAAGGGTCAAGAAATCGATGTTGAAGTTATTGAAATCAATTCAGATGAAAGACGCTTAAGAGTATCTTTAAGAAATTTACTTTCTAAACCTTTTGACGAATTTATGAAAAATCACAAAATTGGTGATGTGATAGAAGGAGAAGTTGCTTCAACGACTTCTTTTGGTGCTTTTGTAAAAATTGGTTCTGTAGAGGGTCTTTTGCATAATGAAGATGCATCTTGGGACAGAAATGAAAAATGTAAAGATAAATTTAACAATGGTGATATTATCAAAGTTAAGATTATCAAAATTGACAAAGAGGGTCAAAAAATTTCTTTAAGCATTAAAGAACTTAGCGAATCACCTGTTCAAGAATATGCTAAAAATCATAAAGTAGGCGATATCGTTAAAGGAAAAATTAGAGATATCAAAGATTTTGGAGTATTTGTAGAACTCAATAAAAATGTAGATGCGCTTATTCATAAAGAAGATATTAGTGCTTCAACTCTTGAGAATTTAAAAATTGGTGATGAAATTGAAGCTGCAATTGCATTTATCGATGAAAAGAAAAACAGAATTCGCCTAAGTGTTAAGAATTTGGTTAGAATTAAAGAGCGAGAAGTATTAAATGAAATCAATAGCGACGATAAAGTAACTTTAGGTGATATCATTAAAGATCAGTTAGCTTAATGATGAAAAAATATGCAACTATAAGCATTTTGAGTATTTTATTACTCATCTTGCTTATTGTCGTTTTTGTACTGCTTTGGAAATTTAAAGCAAATTCTAACTTTATTCCCGAATTTGCTAAAGATACAAATACGCATCAGATTGAAGAAAGGCAAACCCAAGAACTCACTTGGCGAGAAGAATTAGCCAAATGGCCTAGTAAAGATTTTACTCCAGCCGTAGAGCAATTTACCCTACATTTTGATGCAGATACTAGTGAGCTTAAAGAAAAAAACAAATACTATCAACTTGTTGTTAATAAGCATGATATTTACTCCATGTTTTGTTTAAGACAGACTTTAAATTCTTTTAACGTGAAGTATTTTTTATTAAAATCCGGCGAAAGTCCTGAAATCTTTTTAGATACGGGCAATAAAAATTTAATTGATGATATTATCAAAGAACTTAAAAAATATAAAATTAACACAGAAGCGAAGGAGATTTGGTTATGAAAAAAAAGATTATTGTTTGTGATGCAATTTTAGATAAGGGTGTAGAGCTTTTAAGAAAAGCCGAGGATATTGAGCTTATAGAAGCTGCTAAAGTTCCAAAGAATGAGTTAATGGATATGCTTGCAGATGTAGAAGTCGCTATTACTAGAAGTTCTACTGATGTAGATGTCAATTTTTTAAATCATGCTAAAAAACTCAAAGCTCTTATACGCGCAGGAGTAGGGGTGGATAATGTTGATATCCCTGAATGTTCCAAACGCGGTGTTATAGTAATGAATGTCCCAACTGCTAATACCATTGCTGCAGTAGAGCTTACTATGGCTCATCTTCTAAGTTCTGCTAGAAGTTTTGTTAATGCACATAATTTTTTAAAGAATGAAAGAAAATGGGAAAGAGAAAAGTGGTATGGCGTAGAGCTCATGGGTAAAACCTTGGGTGTTATCGGTTTTGGAAATATAGGTTCGCGTGTAGCCATCCGTGCCAAAGCTTTTGGTATGAAAATTCTAGCCTACGATCCATATATTTCAGCTTCTAAAATCACAGACTTAGATATGGAGCAAGCAAAAAGTTTGGATGAAATTCTTACTCAAAGCGATTTTATCACCATCCATACGCCAAAAACTAAAGAAACTGATGGTATGATTGGTGCTAATGAAATCGCAAAAATGAAAGATGGTATAAGACTTATTAATTGTGCTCGCGGGGGCTTATATACAGAAGAAGCTCTATGCGAAGGCTTAAAAAGTGGTAAAATAGCTTGGCTTGGTATCGATGTTTTTGAAAAAGAACCTGCTACTAACCATCCTCTTTTAGATTTTGAAAATGTTTCAGTAACTTCTCATCTTGGAGCTAATACTCTAGAAAGTCAAGACAATATTGCAAGAGAAGCTTGTGAACAAGCCCTAAGTGCGGCTAGAGGTGTGGCATATCCTAATGCTCTTAATTTACCTATTAAAACTGAGGATTTACCACCTTTTGTAGCACCTTACATCGAGCTTGTTTCTAAGATGGCATTTTTAGCAGTTCAAATTGATAAAAATCCTATAAAAAGTATTAAATTAGAAGCAGAAGGGGTGATAGGCGAATATGCTACTTCAATGCTTACATTTGCTACCGTAGGAGCTTTAAGTGGAATTTTAGGTGAAAAAATAAATTATGTTAATGCTGAATTTGTTGCCAAAGAAAAAGGTGTAGATTTATCTTGTGAAACCCTTCCAAATAGCGGTTATAACAACAAACTTAGTGTTAAAATTATTACAGAAAATTCAAATATCAATGTTTCAGGGACTGTATTTAACGAAAATGAACAACGCATAGTTGGATTAAATGGTTTCCAAACTGATTTCAAACCAAAAGGAAAAATGATTATTTTCAAAAATAAAGATATCCCAGGGGTTATTGCTAAAATCAGTTCTGTTTTAGCATCTAAAAATATCAATATCGCTGATTTTAGATTGGGTAGAGATGGTTTTGGATATGCTTTAGCAGTGGTATTGATCGATGAAAAAGCGCAAAAAGAAGTTTTAGAAGAATTAAGACAACTAGAGGCGTGTATATTTGTACAATATGTCGAAATCTAAAATTCTTATCATAGAAGATGATATAGATTTAAATGATTTGCTTAGTTTAAGACTTAAGGCTTGCGATTATCAAATTTTTTCCTTGTTAGATTTTAAAGGAGTTGAAGATTTGCTAGATAGTGAGCAAATCGATCTTTTGATAGTTGATAGAAATCTTCCAAGCGGGGATTCTTTAGATAGGATTAAAGAGCTAAGAAAGCAAGGTTATAAAGAAGCGGTGATTTTTCTAACCGCTAAAACCTTGCATCAAGATTTACTTGAAGGTTTTGAAAGTGGCTGCGATGATTATATGTGCAAACCTTTTGATTTTAATGAATTGTTACTTCGTATTAAAGCTATTTTAAAACGCCATAAAAGAGAAGAAGAAAAGCTAGTTTTTAAAGATTTTTCTTTGGATTTGATCAATTATGAATTTTTCTACAAGAATGAGAAATTAGATGTTTCAAATTTGGATTATGAGCTTTTAAAATGTTTTTTTGAAAACCCTAATACCTTATTAACACGACAATTTTTAAGTGAAAATGTATGGAAAGATGATACCACAAGTGACAAGACGATCAATATAGCATTAACAAGACTAAGAAACAAATTTCCAAAGCTTAAAGAGCATATTATAAGCGTTAGGGGTGTTGGTTATAAGATATGTTGAAAACTAAAAATATTTTTATAGCTTTTTTTGTTTTGTTAATTTTGTGTTTTGGTGTGATATTTTATACGCTTACAAATTCTTATTTGAATTTTTTACTCTTAAAACAATACGAACAAAAAATCAAAAGCCTTGATGATGTTTTAAAATTTTCTCTTTTAGAAGATTTAAATTCTAACAATATCAAAGAATTTGCACAAAATACAAGGGCTGATTTTATTATTTTTAAAGATGATTTTGAGATTTCTTCGGTTTTAAATGCTGATTTATTTTTAAATTTAGAAGAAAACAAAATTTATGATTTAAATTCAAAAAGAGTTCTTGTAAAAAAATTTACCTATAAAGACTATAAATATATGATCATTGTTTATCCAAGATTTTTAAATTTGCAAAATTTTTGGCTAAAAATCAGCATAAGTTTTGGGATTTATTTTATGCTTGTTTTTATTTTAGTATTTTTTATGGGAAGAAAACTAGCAAAAAGTTTTAAAAAAATTTTAGAATTTTTAAATTTTATCAACGATTCAAAACCCATTATTTTAGAAAAGAGTATTTTTAAAGAGCTAAATTTACTAAACAAAAAACTTTTAAAAACAAAGGAAAAAATCTTAAAAAATACTCAAAAAAACAAAAAACAAAGTGATAAGATTTCTCTTAAAAATACTCAATTAGCAAGTGTTATTTCTGCTATCTCTCATGAGCTTAAAAATCCTTTAAGTGTGATTGATCTTAGCTTAGAAATGCTTAAGGATGAGAATTTAAAAGATGAAAAACTCAAAAACGAATTACTAGAAAAAATTTCACGCCAAAGCCTAAAGTTGAATGCTTTAACACATAAGCTTAATTTTGTTTTTAATCTCAACCACGAAGCCTTGCAAATGCAAGAATTTGATCTTTTTACTTTGTGTGAAAAAATTGTTAAAAACCCAGGTTTTGAAAGAGTGATTTTACGCGGAAAAAACACTAGAGTAAAAGCGGATGAGTTTTTAATCGAGCAAGTGATTATTAACTTACTTTCTAATGCTCTAAAATACAGCCAAAAAGAGGTTATTTTGATTGCGCAAGATCAAAAGATTAGTGTTTTGGATTTTGGCAAGGGTATAGAAGAGAATCAATTAAAATTTATTACGAAAAAATTTTATAAAATTGACACTAAGAGCAATAATTCTTTTGGACTTGGGCTTTTTTTGGTAAAAAAAATTTTAAGCATACATAAAAGCTATTTAGAAATTTCTAGTACTGTATCGCAGGGTTCTAAATTTAGTTTTAAACTTCATTAAGGAAAAAAATGGCACTTATTGATTTAATCGACGCTTCAAAAAAATTTGGGGAAAAAATTGTTTTAAATGAGGCAAATTTTAGCGCTAATGAAGGCGAAAAAATAGCCATCATAGGAAAAAATGGAGAAGGAAAATCAAGTCTTTTAAAAGCACTTTTAGGCACTCTAGCTCTAGATAGTGGCAGAGTGGTAAGGCAAAATGGAAAAAGCATAGCCATGCTTTCGCAAACCGTTGATTTTAGCGCAAATTTAAGCGTTAAAGAAGCTATAAAAATCGAACTTGAAGAAATTTATAATACTTTAAAAGAATATGAAGCATTGCAAAGCAAACTCGAAAAAGAGCCTACAAGCAAAGAGTATTTAAAACAGATGGATGATTTAATTGCTTTAATCGATAGCAAAGATGCTTGGAATATCGAAGCTAAAATCACGCGTGTTTTAAAAGAATTCAGCCTATTAGATTACTCTGATCGTTTGGTTTGCACTTTAAGCGGTGGTGAAATTCGCAGAGTAGGTCTTTGTATACTTTTACTTAAAAATCCTGATATTTTATTGCTTGATGAGCCTACAAACCACCTTGATGTTTATATGACAAGCTTTTTAGAAGATTTGTTAAAAAATTCAAAGATGTGTGTGATTTTTATCTCGCATGATAGATATTTCATCGATGCAATTGCACATAAATGTGTAGAAGTTGATCAAGGTAAACTTAGTGTGTTTAAGGGTGGTTATGCGAATTACCTAGAGAAAAAAACTCAAATTTTAGAAAGTTTAGCTAAAAGCCATGAAACACTTTTAAAGCATTTAAAAAGCGAGGAAGAATGGCTTAGAAGAGGTGTTAAAGCAAGACTTAAAAGAAATGAAGGGCGCAAGGAGCGTATTTTTAAAATGCGTGAAGAAGCTAAAAAAAATCCTGGTGCCATCAAGCGTTTAAAGCTTGAAATTTCAAGGGCAGCTTTAAATTTTACAGGAGAAAAAATTCCTAATCGCAAAAAAATGCTTTTTGAGCTTAAAAATGTAAGTAAAAATTTAGGAGAAAAAGCTCTTTTTACAGATTTTTCAAGTCGTATTTTACAAGGTGAACGCATTGCTATAGTAGGCAAAAATGGTTGTGGAAAGTCTACTTTTTTAAAAATACTTTTAGGAGAATTAAAGCAAGATAGTGGAGAGATCAAGCGTGGAGAGATTAAAATAGGGTATTTTGATCAAGCTAGAAGTCTTGTAAATTCAGATAAAACCTTGCTTGAAATTTTCTGCCCTAATGGAGGCGACAGGGTTGAAGTACGCGGAAAAAATATGCATGTTTATGGGTATTTAAAAAATTTCTTATTTCCTAAAGAATTTTTAGATAAAAGCGTTTCCGTTTTAAGTGGTGGAGAAAAAAATCGCATTGCTTTGGCTTTACTTTTTACAGAAGAATATGATGTTTTAATCCTAGATGAGCCTACAAATGATCTTGATATAGCGACTATTAATATTTTAGAAGAGTACTTGCTTAGCTTTGAAGGAGCCATTTTGCTAGTATCTCATGATAGATATTTTGTAGATAAAATTGCTACCAAACTTTATGCTTTTGAGAACGGCGCTAAGATCAATATTTTGCATACGCTTTATACTGAATATCTTGAAAATGAAAAAGAAATGCAAGAATTTGATGATTATGTTTCAAGTCTTGATTTGCAAGAGCAAACTCGTATGCAAAAAGAAAAAAGTAGGAAAAAACTAAGCTATAAAGAAAATGAAATTTTAAAAAATCATCCCGAAAAAATCGAAATGCTTGAAAAACAAATTTCTAAACTCAATAGCGATCTTTCAAACCCAAGCGTATATCAAGAAATAGGCATAAACACTCTTTATGAAGAGCTAGAACAAGCACAAAAAGAATTAGAAAAATTAGAAAGCGAATATTTTGAAGTTTTGGAAAAAAGTGAAAATCTATAAATTTTTATCAATAAAATATGAAATTTATTGACAAAAATTATTAAAATTTATTATAATTTGACTTCAAATTGCGGGAATAGCTCAGGGGTAGAGCACAACCTTGCCAAGGTTGGGGTCGCGAGTTCGAATCTCGTTTCCCGCTCCATACTTCACAAATTTATTTTTCTTTTCATTTATCTAAAATATCTTTTAAAATAAATCCACTTTTTAAAATAACCGTCTTAATATATTAAAGTTTAAAAAGCATGATTCTTTCATCTTTTTGAAAATCTACTTTTTCTTCTTCACTGATGAGTAAAAATTCGCTTTGAATCAGAGGCAGTATCATCCCTGAACCAAATTTATTATCATTAAAAGGATAAAAAATACCCTTTTCTAAATTCCCTAAGATAAGATTATTTCTTCCACTTTTTACTTTTAAATCACTCCCCATAAAAGCTTGAATTTGTAAAGGATTTTCTAAATTCCCGTAAAGTAAAGCGATGATTTTTCTAGCAAAGATAAAAGCAGAAAGATAAGCTGCCATAGGATTTCCTGGTAAAATCAATACTAAAGTTTTATCTTTTTGATAAAGCTTAGTTGGTCTTGCAGGGCGTGCTTTTAAACCCTTAAAAAGTGGAGTAAAGCCTAATTCATTTAAAGCCTTTTCCATAAAATCAGCTTCTCCTACACTCGCACCACCTGAAGTGATTAAAAGATCAAAATTAGCATTTTCTAAAGCTTTTTTAGTTGCATTAAAATCATCTTTAATAATACCAAGATAACTTGTAGCGCAATCTTTAAATAAAGCAAGCAAAGGCAAAGCATTAGCATTATAGATATTTTCCTCATCACAATCTTGCCAAGGTTCTTTTAACTCATCTCCGCTTGAAAAAATTCCGATACGAATTTTTCTTACAACTTCTATTTTATAAAGCCCTTGAGAGGAGAGCAGGGCGATATGTCTAGCATTAAGCCTTGTGCCTTTTTTTAGCAAAAGCTCATCTTTTTTTAATTCTTCGCCCTTATAACGATAAGCGTTGTATTGTTTAGGTGGCTTTTTGATGACAAGCTTGCCTTCTTCTATGCATTCATCTTCTATCATTAAAATGGTATCGGCATTTTTGGGCATTTTTGTACCTGTCATGATCTTAAAACACTCATTTTTATAGATCTCATAAGTGTTTTTATCTCCAGCTAAAATCGTACCTTTTATATCCAAAGCTTGATTTACATCTGCATAATTAAAAGCATAGCCATCAAGCGCAGCATTATCAAAGCTAGGTAAATTTTTTATAGCATAGAGATCTTTAGCCAAAACCCTATCTTTAGCTTCTTCAAGACTGATTAATTCAAACTCATTAAGAGCTGTAATTTGATCTTGCAAATGCGCTAAAGTTTGAAAAATATTTTTCATTCTTCAAGCCTTGTGATTTTAGCGCCTAAGGCTTTAAATTTTTCTTCTAATTTTTCATAACCACGATCAAGATGATAAATTCTATGTATTCTACTTGTGCCCTTAGCCACAAGTGCTGCTAAAATCAAAGCCGAAGAAGCACGCAAATCCGTAGCCATAACATCTGCAGCATTTAATTCTTTACCACCCACTATAGTAGCAATATGCCCGTTTAACTTAATATCCGCACCCATTCTTAAAAGCTCGCTTACATGCATAAAGCGATTTTCAAAAAGTCTTTCATCGATGATGCTTGTACCCTTTGCCATCAAGGCTAAAGCCATAAATTGTGCTTGCATATCGGTTGGAAAACCAGGATATTCACTAGTCATGATCTCAGTAGCTTTGATTTCTTTTGCAGGAAATAAGGTGATATTATCATTGTCTATCAAAGTTTCAAAACCCATTTGATGGAGTTTTGCTAAAACCGCTCCTAAATGCTCGGCATTTACTTTTTTAAGTGTGATTTTAGAATTTGTAATAGCTCCTGCACACAAATAAGTTCCCGCTTCAATCCTATCAGGAATCACACTAAATTCTTTAAAATCCAAAAGTTCTTTATCCGTGCCATAAATTTCAAGCTCATCTGTGCCTATGCCTTTTATATCAAGCCCAGCCTTGGCTAAAACTTCACAAAGCTGCACGACTTCAGGCTCTTTGGCAACATTTACAAGCTTAGTTTTTCCCTTAGCTAAAGCTGCTGCCATAATGATATTTTCGCTGCCTGTAACGGTAATTTTATCAAAAAGAATTTGAGCTCCTTTTAAATTCCCACTTGCTACAACATAACCTTGTTTTATTTCTATATTTGCACCCATTTTTTCTAAAGCACTTAGGTGTAAATCAATAGGTCTTTGTCCTATAGCACATCCTCCTGGTAATGAAACTTCACAATGATTAAAACGAGCAAGCAAGGGTCCTAAAGTAAGGATAGAAGCGCGCATTTTACGCACGATATCATATTTGGCCACAGTTTTATCAAGTGTTGATGTATCTAAATATGCTGTATTTTCTTTAAAGTCAGTTTTTGCGCCTAAATTTTCAAGCAAAGAAATGAGTGTTTTAATGTCTGCAACATTAGGAACATTATTTATTTTAACTTCATTTTTTGCAAGTATGCTAGAAGCGATTAGGGGTAAAGCGGCATTTTTTGCACCACTTATTATAACTTCACCTTGAAGTTTTTGGGAGCCTTGTATTTCTAAATAAGTCATTATGATAAACCTTATTTTAAATTTCAAAGCTTAATTATACCTTTTTAAACTTTGTAAAAGTTTATTGCTTGGGCTTTTCGTTTTGAAATTTGTGATTTATTTGGAGCTTAAATTTTTCCGAGTTTGATGATTTTTATTGTATTATTTTAAATTTAAAAAGTAATGATAAATATTTTATTTTTCAAGGTGATATCATGGGTGTTTTTTTGGTTTTGCTGGGTGGAATTTTTTGGGCTATAAGTGGAGTTTTGGCTGAGTATTTGTTTAAAAACAATTATGGGGTAGATTGGGTAAGTTTTTATAGATTGTTTTGTACAGGTATAGTGCTTATTTTATATAGCTTAAAGAAAATAAAAATATTTCAATTTAAAAAAGATGAGCTTTTATCCTTTTTGATTTTTGCTTTCTTTGGTTTATTGATGACTCAATATGGATATTTTAAAGCTATTTTTTATACCGATGCGGGTACTGCTACTATGATACAATACTGTGCTCCTTTGCTTATCATGATTTATGTATGTTTAAAAGATAAAAAAATGCCTAAATTTTTTGAAAGTATGGCTTTAATTTTTATAATTCTAGCTCTATTTTTACTTGCAAGTGGTGGAGATATAAGCAATTTAAACCTAAATTTATGGGGAATTTTTTGGGCTATTTTAGGAGCTTTTGGGGTTGCTTTTTATTCTTTAGGTGCAAGAAAAATCATTGCAAAATATGGAATTTTCTTTGTTATGGGTTGGTCTAGTTTAATCGCTTCTTTTATACTTTTTGGGATACTTGAATTTAAAGAAGGTTTAGTGCATTATGATTTTGCTCTTAATTTGTATTTAGCCCAAGCAGGTATAGTATTTATAGGAACTATAGGGGCTTTTTGTTTATATCTTAAAGGGGTTGAATATATAGGGGCTTTAAGAGCAAGTATGATAGCATGTATCGAGCCTGTAGCAGCAGCTTTTATGAGTTTTTTATTTTTAGGAACAAGATACAGCTTTTTAGATCTTTTTGCCTTTGCTTTGATTATCCTAAGCGTGATTTTAAATGCTAAGAAAAGTTAAATTTTCATAAAATTTTTAAGTAATTTTTTGCCATTTTGGCTTAAAATTGCTTCAGGATGAAATTGCACCCCATAAATCTCGTATTTTTTATGCTTGATTGCCATGATGATATTTTCATCATTTAAAGCCAAAATTTCACAACTTTTTGGCATTTTGCTAATATGTAAAGAATGATACAAACAAATTTTACTTTTATTTTTAATACCTTTAAAAAGCAGACTTTTTTTAGCATTTTTCTTAAGATGCAATCTTGAAATTTTACCTTGCATAGGGTAGGGCATTGGAATGATTTTTCCGCCAAAAATCTCGCCTATACACTGATGTCCTAAACAAATTCCTAGTATTTTTTTATCTTTTTTAAAGTATTGAATCGCTTTTAAACTTAATTTTGATTCAGCAGGAGAATTTGGACCTGGGGAGATGATAAGATGAGAAAAGTCAAAGCGAGTTAAATCTTTGGCTTTTTTAAATTCATCATTTTTTACAATTTTGCATTGATAACCCAATTCTTTAAGATAAAAAACTATAGTATAGCTGAAAGAATCGTAATTATCTATGAGTAAAATTTTTTTCATTTTACACTCACTTTTTGCAATCCTCTAGCCGAATTGATACAATAAATCTCATCTGCATTTAACAAATCCTCTTTAAAAAGTTTTTTTTCTTTTATAAGTCCTAAATCAAGCAAAAATTGCCTATAAATTCCATTTAAAAGTCCACTTTGCAGAGTAGGGGTGTAAAAGACTTTATCTTTTTTAATGATGATATTACTTCTTGAACCTTCGCATAATTCATTTTTTTCATTAAAAAAAGCTATATCAAAGCATTGATTTTCTTTCCATAAAAAAGCTTTTTCATCATAAATTTGCCTTAAAGAACTTTTATGATATAAAGAATCACTTTGTGAATTTAAGGATTTATCACTTAAAAGCAAGATATTATTATCACTTGTTTTGATATGATTTTCTAAGATAGTATAACTGCCATCTTTTTGCAAGATAAGTTTAAAAATAGCCTGTTTGTGATGACTTTTAATGGTGCTTGGATAAAAAAAACTATGATTTTTATGAAAAAGTTTTTCATTTAAAGCCTGGATATTGAAATTTTTAAATTCTTTTAAATTGGATTTGTAGCTTAACACCTCTTGAAAATCTTTAATGAGTTTTTCTGTGTTAAAATTCAATTTTAAGGCAGAATTTAAGATTCTTTGCAAATGTTCTTTAAAAAATAAAATTTTACCCTTTGTATAATACATAGTTTCAAAAAGATAAAAATTTTTAGGCATTAAAAATTGAGTTTTTAACTCCAATTCTTTAAATTCTTCCTCAAGCTTAGAATCCCACACTAAGCCACTTCCCACGCTGTATTGATAATCTTGTTTTTTCTCAAGCGTGCGTATAGCAACACTAAATTTGCTTTTATTTTTATGGATACAACCTATAGCACCACAATAAATTCCGCGCTTTCTTACTTCAAGTTCTTCTATAAGTTTTATGGTTTCAAGTTTAGGAGCTCCTGTGATCGAACCGCAGGGAAATAAAGCTTTGAAAATTTGAAAATAATCAATATCTTTTTTAAGCTTGCCTTTTATAATGGAAGTCATTTGATGCAAAGTAGGGTAGCTTTGAATTTTAAAAAGCTTTGTTTTCATGCTATTTTTAACGATAAGTTTCGAAAGATCGTTTCTTAAAAGATCAACTATCATTACATTTTCGCTTAAATTTTTAACATCTTTTTGCAAAAAAAGTTTGTTTTTCTTATCTTGATTTAAATCCTTAGATCTCGCACTTGTACCCTTCATAGGCTGGGTGATTATTTTTCTTTTATGGGTTTTAAAAAATAATTCAGGAGAAAAGGAAAGAATTTCGCGTCCTTCATCTTTAATATACGCTTTAAATTCAGTATCTTGTCTTTTGGATAAAAGATTAAACAAAGAAAATCCATCAAGCAAGCTATCAAAATGAAAACTTTGGGTGAGATTGATCTGATAGCTTCGTCCTTTTGCTATAGCGGATTTTACTTGCAAAAAGTTTTTTTCATAGTTTTTAAAATCTAAATGATTTTTAAAAATAGGCATAAAATTTTCTTCATCAACCCTCATCGCAGTGAATTTTTTTCTTTTTTTATAAGCATAAAAGCTCAAATAAGCCTCTTTACTAGTGAAGTTTTTATCTTGTAAATATTTATAAAATTCATAATCCACAAGAGTTAAAAAATAATATTTATCTTTATGTTTTTGCACAAATTTAAAGTATTTTTTACTTTGTTTTTTATTGTAAGCTTTAAGAACAAATTTTAAGTCATAATAAAAATACTTACCAAAAATGGCAAATTTTGTTTCAGCGCTCACTTAATTCCTTTGCTACTTGTGCAGCAAGCTTTAATTTATCATTATCAAAATGTGTATAAATTCTTGAAGTATTTAAACTTGCATGACCTAAAGCTTCTTGCACCAAAACCAAATCTTTTTGTTTTTTATAGAGTAGGGTGGCAAAAGTATGGCGAAGCATATGAGCACCGTTTTTTTGCTTGCGAATTCCTGCGCGAAATAAAATTTGCTCTACAATACGACTTACATAAGCTTGTGTTAAAGCTTTTCCATTGCGATTGACAAAAAGTAAGCCATCTTCGCTTAAATAATTAACTCTTACATCCTTTAACAAATGCTCGATTAATTCTTTTTTTATCATCACAACGCGGTATTTATTTCCTTTGGCACGAATTCTTATAATGTAAAGTTCGTTTTCTTCGCTAATATCCTTGAATTTGATATTGATAGCCTCGCTTACGCGGATTCCTGTAAAAATAATGATTTTTATAATGAGCTTGTTGCGTATGGTATTGTTTTTAAAATCTGAATTTTCTATGGCTTCAAGGAATTTTTTTAACTCATCTTCGTTCATAAATTCAGGCAGTTTTGCTCCCTTGCTTCCTGTAATGCCTCCCCAATTTTTAAGCACGATATCAAAAATATGCGCCTTTTCATCCTCTTCATTTTGCTTATCTAAAAAATCAAAAAAATTAATCACTGCAATGCGGTAGTTTTTTTTACTCGCATCCGATAAAGCTCCAGTAATACTTGCTAAAACTTCTACCATAAGCTCTTCATCGATTTGCTTTAAGGAGTGTAATTTATAAAAATTAAGATATTCAAAAACTTTTTTTAAGGGGTTAAAATAAGTATTAACACCATTTAAACCCGCATTTCTTGCTTTTTTAGCCAAAGCATCAAGCTCTTCTATATTTTTAACACCCTTTGTAAGTGCAAAATTAACCTCTGCTAGGGCTTTTGGATTTTTAAGTTCTTTATTGGAAAGAGAGTTGAGTTTAAATTTGACATATTTTGCAAGCCAAAATAAAAAAGACTTTTCAAAATTTTCTTCACAATCTAAAGGATATTTCATAAAAACTTTTCCTAAAATCTTATAATTTTTGTTTTTAATCAATTTTAACTAAAAAAGGTATTTTATATCAACTTAGTAAAAAAAAGCTTTTCTAGCTCATTTTAACTTTAAAAAATAAATTTAAATTCCTTATATAAAATATATTAAATAATTCTTAATCATATTTGTATAATTATATGATAAAAGGTAAAAATACATAAAATTAATTATTTTGTATTGAAAACTATAATTTTCAAACTTTTATATTTATGCTCTAATTTTACAAAGCCCTATGTTGATATATATCCTATATTATAGCTATTAAAAGCTTATTTACTTTTTGTATGATTTGAACTTATCCATAAAATTTAGTGTATAAAAATGATTATTTTATTTTGTAATTTGAAAACTATAATTTATCTTTTTTAAAATCTCAAATAAAATATGTCTTGATATATCATCATGTATTTTTATCAAAATAATATAATAAATGATAATTTATAAAATAAAAATAAATACCCTA
This sequence comes from Campylobacter sp. 110, assembly GCF_002383965.1. Taxonomy (NCBI): domain Bacteria; kingdom Pseudomonadati; phylum Campylobacterota; class Epsilonproteobacteria; order Campylobacterales; family Campylobacteraceae; genus Campylobacter; species Campylobacter sp. 110. The sequence goes on from NZ_NXBD01000051.1 coordinate 57,078, forward strand.
TTCTTTTGAATTTACACATCAAAACATTTTCTAAATTTTAAAATTTTTAAGAATGTATTTATTATTAAGTTTTTATAATGATTGCTTTTATGTGTATTATTAAGGAGTAAAAAATAAGGTGAAAAATTTATATTGGATTGCTTGTTTTTCTAAATGGCAAGATATGCGTAATCCTTGGTTTACTATGAGTATTATAATGATAAGCCTTGTTTTAATAGCGCATTTTTTATTTCAAGAGTATTTTTATATGAAACCTTGTGAACAGTGTGTTTATATAAGATTAGATATGCTAACTATAGCTTTAGGAGGCATCATTGCGCTGATAAATCCTAAAAATACCATTATTAAAATCCTTGCCTATACTTTAGCTTTTTATGGAATTTGGCTTGGATTAGAACATTCGTTGAATTTAAATCGCATTCATGAAGCTATTAGTACGGAAAACCCTTTCAGTGGTGTTAATGGATGTCGCGATATTCCACTCTACCCTTTTAATCTGCCTTTACACGAATGGTTTCCTTCTTGGTTTAAACCCGTAGGACAATGCGGAATGGATTTTCCCATGGTTCCAAAGTCTGCTTATTTAAATGCTTTCCAAGAATTTTTTGTAGGAAAAAATGGAATTTATAATAATGGCTGGTATTTAATCCCTAGTTTGAAATTTATGAATATGGCTACTTGCTGTTTTATAGCATTTTTATGCTCTTTTATTTTACTTTTTATAATGTTTGTAAGCTATGTTTTTAGTCAAAGAAAAATTGTTTTTACTATCATTACTATAAGCTTAGTTTTAACACTTAAAATATTGGGTTAAAAAATACTTATTTTTAAAGATTAAAATTTTTACTTGTTTATCCTTTTTAAATAGAATTACTTTTTATATCAAATTAAGGATAAACAATCATGTTTAAAAAAATGACAAAAATTTTGACAAGCTTGAGTCTTGTTTGCACTTTTGCGATGGCAGATGATTTTATCACCCTATCAGAAACCTTGCCTGATTCTAAAAATTCTGTTGTGGAGGCTTTTTCCTATAAGTGTATACATTGTTACAATCACCATAAATTTGGCACCTTAGAAAAACTTAGAGAGGCTTTTCCAAATTTGTATTTTAAACTCTATCCTGTAAGTCTTATGAATGGAGAATACGCAAATGAACTTAACGAGCTTTTTGCCTTTGCCCAATTTAAAGATGAGCAAAATGGCAAAGATGCTAGTTATAGTGATAGTTTATCACACAAACTTGCCGATGTTTATTTTGTAGTTTATTTTATAAACAAGCAGGACAATTTTTCAAGCTCGGATGAATTTTATGATATAGGCTTAAAGGCTATGAATGTCGATAAAAATGAAGTATTGAATTTTTTAAGCACCCCTAAAGCCAAAGAAATTTTAAACGAATTTAAAAGAGCAAATGATATAGCTAGGACTTACGGCACTCCTGCTTTTGTTGTAAATGGTAAATATCAAATCAATCCTAGCGCCATCAGTTCAATGCAAGCTTTAGAAGATATCGTCAAAAAACTTAGTAATATGCCATAAAATAAAACAATGCATTTTCTAACACTAGATAATGCATTGAAATTTAATATTAATTTTTCTTTTAATGCAAAAATAAAGTTCTTTAGCTATAATTAGTTCGCAATATTTTTAAAGGTTGTTTTTAATGAAAAATTTAAGCGTTCAAGAAAAAAAAGATCTTGATAATTGTGTTTTCAAAACTCTTGGCAAAAAAGAACCCCCTGCTTTAGTGCTTTTATTTAAAAAAATACTTTTAAAATTAAAGACTTTCTTTTATTCTAAATAATACCATTTAAAATCATTTTTTGTAAAAGAAATATTCTTAAAAGATGGAGCTTGTATAAATAATTTGCATTCTTTATCTAAATTTTCCATTCCATAGACTTTCATAGCCATTCTAGAATTGTGTCTTGCTAGCTCTATGGCTACGCAAGCTTGATTGTTGATTTTATAAAGAAGCGTGCCTCCTTCTTTTTCATCTATATTTAAAATGCTTAAATTTTTATTTTTACTCATATCTTGTATATTTTTACTAAAAGCGAAACGCAATTTATAATATATCATAATATCTTGCATAGCCTTTTTAAGATCTTGCAAATTTTCATTGATAGAATATCCATTGTTTTTATACAATCTTAAAAAATCCTCATTAAGAAATTTTTGAAAGTCAGCATCCTTGGTTAATTTTTGACACTCATTATAGCTTTTAAGAATTCTTACCTGCCCTGCTTCTATCAAAAGCTCAAGGCAATTTTTATCATCTTGTAAAAATTGCACCAATTTAACTTCTTGAATTTTAAAATCTTTATTAGGCTTTTTTTCATATGCAAAATCATTGAGCTTTTCATAAACATTGGCAAGCGATAAAGAACAAAGACTAATAAGTATCGGAAATACTTTTTTCATTGAAAAAGCTCTGGATGTTGATTTTTTAAAAATTCTACCACTTCTAAAACTTCATCAACTCCTTCTTTATTTGAATTTTCTAAGACACTATCTATATTGTCTATATAAGCTTCTATAGCACTTTCTAGCTTCTCTCTTTTAACGCCTGCATATAAAAGCATAGCTTCTAAAACTATGCTTAATTCATATCTTAGATCTTCTAATTCATTTTTTAAATTTTTATTGTGTGTTTGTGGCATCTGAATTTCCTTTTTTAAGTTCTTTACTTTTTATCAAATCAACGATTTGAGCTTTGATATAGTTATAATTTGCTCCATCTTTATAAGCCGCAAAAAGCCCACCACTAGCATTTTTATGCCCTCCTCCACCTACTAGCTTTTTAGCCATCAAACTTACATCAACCTTACCATTTGCACGAAAACTTAAGGTTTTTCTAGAGCTTACATCGATGAAAAAATCATAATCAGGATTTTTAACTAAAAATTCATTACCTATGACAGAGGTATTGCCTATATTTGAAGTAAGAATTCCCTTACGACCTTCATACTCTATACTGAATTCTTCTTTTAACTCGCTAAGCTTTTCTACTACAAAATAAGAGATGAGATTAGAAAGAGTGTCATCATGATTTTTAGCAAAAAAATCTTTTTTAATAAAATGGATAGCATTATCTAGTAAAATATGTGAATTGGGTTGGTTTATAAATTTTCTTGCTCTTTCAAGCAAGAAAAACATATAAAAAACTTGAGCTTCTTTAAACATTACACGATTGATTTCTTTTGCATTGGCAATCAAACCCAAAAAAACTTTTCCAAGCTCAAAATTTGAATCCTCATTTAGCCAAATATCAACAGCATTTACAACCTGAGCAAAATTTAAAAGTTCTAAATCAGGCTTACAAATTTTAGAGAAAAAATCATAAGTGATTTTAGTCGCACATCTTTGATTATCCAGTAGATACCACGCGTATTTTTGAGCACACTCTTCACCGCTTTGATGATGATCTAATAAAAAGATTTTGATATTTTTTTCTTTACAAATTTTATCAAATTCTTCACACTGGTTTAAATTTAAATTCAAGTCAGTGATTAAAATAATAGCCTGCCCAAAACTATTATCTTTTTCTATATCCGCTAAAATTGCATTAAAATTTTCATTGATTTCTTTACCATAATTAGAATTATAAAAATTTACATTTTTAAAATAAAAATTGACTATGTATTGACAGGCATAGCCATCAAGATCAGTATGTGAAAGATGATAAATTTTCATTGATTTCCTTAAAGTTCTATCCTAATAATACCTTCGGTATTAAAATTTGTATTTTCTGCTATTTCTGCAAAACTGAGTACAACTATATTGATATTAAAATTATAACAAATATCAGCAATGAATTTTCTAAGTTGTGGTTCAACACAAAGTATAAAAGGCTTGATACGCCCATTTGCTACTGCGGCAACTTCAGCTCTTAAAGTGTCTACCAAAGTCCCTGTTTGCGCTACACTTAAAGGTAGATGGTAGCTACCATCTCTAAATTGCACATTTTCCATTAAAACTGCAGAACTAGCAGAGTCTAAAATGAAAATATCTAAATTTCCTTTATCGTCAAGATACATATTAGTAATCATTCTAGCCAAAGACGCCCTTACATGCTCTATAATCATATCAAAGCTTTTACTTACTTCAGCAATATCGCTTATGGATTCTAAAATAGTCAGCATGTCTTTAATAGGTATATTGTGCTTGAGTAAATCTTTAAGAATTTTTTGAATAAGACTCACAGGAGCTACACCTAAAGCACCCTCTACTATGATTGGATAATCATTTTTAACCTTATCAAGAAGATTTTGCACCTCTTGGCGTGTAAGAAGTTCGCTTGCATGTGCTTTGATAAGCTCGCTCATATGCGTTGAGATCACACTTGCTGGATCTATAACGATATAGCCATTTAAAGTTGCTTCATCTTTTAAATTTGCATCTATCCAAAGTGCATCAGAATTAAAAGCAGGTTCTTTTGTAGCAATCCCTTCAATTTCTTCTGTGATAAAGCCACTATCCATAGCCAAATATTTATCAGGATAAATTTCAGCACTTGCTATAGATACGCCCTTTAGTTTAAAGCTGTATTCATTAGGCTTAAGTCGTAAATTATCTCGAATTCTAATTTTTGGCATTAAAAAGCCCAAGCTTTCGGCAATACTTCTTCTCATGGAGCGAATTCTTTCGGTTAATTCGCTTTCGGCAAGTTTTATCAAACCATAACCCAGCTCAAGCTCTAAAATTTCAACCTTGAGTATATCGTTTATTTTATGCTCTTCTTCTTTTAAAATTTCTTCTTCGCTTTTTTTAGCAGGAGCAGTAACTCCGCCAGCCCCACCCGCTCCACTTGCAGCATTGGCCGCACTTGCTTTTGCTTTTTTAGGTGCATTAACTTCGATTTTGCCCTCTTTTACCTGTTTGGTTAGATAACCAAGTCCTAAAAATACTAAAGCCATAAAACCTAGTGATAAATGTGGCAAACCTGGAACAAGAGCAAAGATAAAAAGGACAAAACCTACGATTAAAAGCGTTCGGTATTCGCTTAAAAGCTGTGTTAATGTTCCTTCGGCAAAATTTTCCTCATCCTTACTTGCGCGGGTAATGATAATAGCTGTTGCTGTAGAAGTGATAAGTCCTGGAATTTGTGATACAAGGCCATCGCCTATGGTAAGTATAGTATAGGTAGAAGCTGCATCAGATAAGGCCATATCGTGCTGAAAAGCACCTATTAAAAAGCCGCCTATAATATTTATAATGGTTATAATAATACCTGCAACCGCATCCCCTTTGATAAATTTAGAAGAACCATCCATTGCACCATAGAAATTGGCTTCAGCGATAATTTCTTGACGCCTCGCTCTTGCAGTTTGCTCATCAATAAGTCCTGCATTTAAATCCGCATCGATAGCCATTTGTTTTCCTGGCATCGCATCAAGGGTAAATCTTGCTTGTACTTCAGAGACCCTTGTACTACCTTTGGTTACAACCATAAAGTTGATCAAAACCAAAATACAAAATACAATCACCCCAATGACCATATTTCCACCCACAACAAATTCTCCAAAGGCTGCGATGATCTCACTCACTGCTGCTGGACCATTTTGCCCTTCGCTTAGAATCATTCTTGTAGTGGCTATATTTAAAGAAAGTCTAAAAAGCGTAATGATGAGGATAAGAGTTGGAAAAGTGGTTAAATCCGTTGGTTTAGGGATATAAATAGAAATTAAAATAATAAGCACTGACAAAGCAATACTTAAAGCTAAAAAAAAGTCCAAAATAGGACTTGGCAAAGGAACGATAATAATAGCTAAAATACATACTATAAATCCAACTATAGTAAGGCTTTTAGCTCTTAATACAGGACCAATTAAAGGCCCCAAAAAAGGAAAAACAAGATCGACTAATTTATTTTTTGCCATTATGATTCATAATATCCGCTAGGGTAAGGGAGTCTAAAAATTCATCTACTTTGTTTTGTAAATTTACAAGCATTGGCATAAGAGTACAATTTTCTTCTTTGTTATTAGGGCATACTCCACCACTGCATTCAAAAACACTTACTTCTTTCTTTTCTGCACTATTGACAATTTCTTTTATACTGTACTGGCTTGGCTCTTTAATAAGGGCAAAACCACCTTTAGCGCCTTTGAAGGATTTTAATAAATTGTCTTTAGCCAAAGTTTGTAAAATTTTCGCTAAAAAACTTTTAGGAATATTAAGTTCTAATGCTAAAGAATCAACATCTTGAGGATTTTCTTTATGAGCAATATAAATTAAAGAAAGTAAAGCATACTCGCTAGCTTTGGTAAATAGCACGGATTTCTCCTTTTATTTAATAAAAAAATAGTTTTAATTATAATAAAAAAACCTTAGAAAATGGCTTAAAAAATGATGATTGAAATAAAAATATAAAATTCAGCTTATTTTTTGTTTTATTTGATATAATCTTAGCTTTTAAAATCACCAATCAGGAGGTCTATCATGGCTTTGGATTCGGCTAAAAAAGCAGAAATTGTTGCGAAATTCGCTAGAAAAGCGGGCGATACTGGCTCGACAGAAGTTCAAGTAGCACTTTTAAGTGCAAGAATTACAGAACTTACAGAACATTTAAAAATCTACAAAAAAGATTTTTCTTCAAGATTAGGACTTTTAAAACTTGTAGGTCAAAGAAAAAGACTTTTAGCTTATCTAAAAAGAAAAGATTACAATTCTTATAGTAAATTAATTACAGAATTAAATCTTAGAGATAAATAAAAATTTCACAAGCCCTCTAAAAAAGGGCTTGATCTTCAAATCATTCTTTAATCTTTTAAATTACCAAAGATTTATAAAATTTCTCTTTGTCCTTTAGAGTTTGGTTCGCTCAGCACTCCGCTTTCTGTAAGCTGATCAATGATATTGGCTGCGCGGTTGTATCCGATATTAAGCTTTCTTTGCAGATAAGAAATACTTGTTTTTCCATCGCTTAGTATAACGCGTTTGGCATCTTCATAAAGTTCATCATATTCGCCATTATTCATACTTTCACTACTTGTTACGCCCATACTTTGTTGATCTTTTAAAAAGCTTTCATCGTATTCTACGCTTTGTTGATCTTTTAAAAAGTCTACGATTTTTTCTATCTCAAATTCGCTTGCAAATGGAGCATGTAAACGAACGATAGAGCTTGTTCCTGGAGGAGTAAACAAACAATCCCCTCTACCTAACAAACTTTCAGCCCCCATAGCATCTAAGATAACCTTAGAGTCAATTTTTTGCCCTACTTTGTAAGAAATTCTACTTGGTAAATTGGCCTTGATAAGTCCTGTTACAACATCTACTGATGGGCGTTGTGTCGCAACGATCAAATGAATTCCACTTGCTCTTGCCATTTGCGCTAAACGACCTATATAAAATTCCACATCCTTACCTGCAGTCATCATCAAATCAGCCAGTTCATCGATAATCACAACAATAAAAGGAAGTTCTTCTTCCCCTAGCTCTTTCATCTTTTCATTATAATTTTCTATGTTTTTAGTTTTTGCTTCAGCCATTAAACGATAGCGTCTTTCCATTTCTGCAACCATATTTGAAAGAGCATTAACTGCTTTTTTTGGATCGGTGATTACTGGTGTTAAAAGATGAGGGATATCATTATAAATGCTAAATTCAAGCATTTTTGGATCTATCATCATCAAGCGTAAAGTTTTTGGAGAGTTACGATATAAAAGGCTTAAAAGCATAGAATTTATACCCACACTCTTTCCACTTCCTGTGGTTCCTGCGATGAGTAAATGTGGAAGTTTCTTAAGATCAGTTACAAAAGCATTTCCTACTATATCTTTACCCAAAGCTATGGTTAAAGGACTTTTTGCGTTTTTAAAGACTTCGCTTTCTAAAATTTCTCTTAAATAAATGGTTTGAATTTCATCATTTGGCACTTCTATACCCACTACATCTTTTCCAGGAATAGGCGCTTGGATACGGATTGACTTTGCCATTAAAGCCATGGTTAAATCATCTTGCAAATTTAAAATACGACTGACTTTCACATCTGCACTCGGACGAAATTCAAAAGTAGTTACAACAGGTCCTATGTAAGTACTGATAACATCGCCCCCTATTTTAAAACGACGCAATTTTTCAAGTAGATTATAGATTTTTTTATCAATTTCACTTTCATTAATCTCTTGCTTGTTGTGGCTAGGATTTGTCAAAAACTCAAGCGGTGGAAGCTCAAAATCTTTAGGTTTTTCCATTTCGCCCTGCTCTATTTCCCTAAGTAAAGCTTTGTTAAGCTCGATTTCTTTAGCTAAAATTGCTTTTTGCCTAGTGATTTCTTGGCTTGGTTCTTGTGAAATTTGCTCCTTGCTAAAGCTATTGTCTTGCTCTGTGATTTCATCTTTCTCTTGAATTGGGATTTGTTTATTTATTTGATTATTTAAAGGCTCTAGCTCTTCAATTTTTACAATAGGAGTAGGCTCCATATAAGGATGTTCTAATTCTTCAATTATAGGTATAAAATCATGGATGCTTTTATTTATGCTTTCCATTTTTTTGATTTCAATTTCACTTTCATCAAAGTCTATAATTTCAACCTCATTTGTCTTTTCTAAGATGGAAGAATTGGGTATATTTTGTGTTTTTATTTCTTCTTTTGCACTTGATACTTCTTGTAAAGGTGTACCAAAATTGTATTTACCTCCTTGTATGATATGATTTAAATTAGGCTCTAAACTATCCTTTTTTTCTAATTCTTTAATTTCTTCTTGAACTTTATTTTCTAAAATTTCATTTTGATAAGCTTTGTATTCTTGTTCTAATTTTGCCTCTTTCATTAAATTTTCTCTAAGCTCTAATTCTTTAGTAAAAATTTTTGGTTTTATTTCTTGCTTAGGTACAGAAATTTCAATATTTTTTCTTTTATAGCTTGGCTCATCTAAATTTTTATTGCTTGTGTCAATTTGTTTAATATCCTCAAGCTTTTTAGGTTTTAAAAATCGTTCTGGGATCATATCTACCTCTTCTTCTGAAATAAAATTAAAATCTTCATCAAGTTTTATGCTCATTCTACTCGCTTTTTGGACAAAATTTCTTACTTGTTGCGAGTTTTCATAAATGAAACTTTTAGCTTCTTTTATGCTTTCTTTATCTATCTCTACTTTTTCGTCTAAAATTTGGTTTTTGAGTTTTTCAAAATTCTCTTTTGCGGTGATTATGGAATTTTTGCTTGCGTTTATATTGCTATATTTAACAAGCTCTTCTGTTGGATTTAAGTTTAAATTTTCGTTCTCATGTTGAATTTTTTCTTGAATGAAAGCTGTATTCTTTTCTAAAGTAACAATAGGTGCTTTAGGCTCTATCTTGCTTAAATCATCTTTTTCATTTTCTCCACCAAAAACTCTCATTAATAATGCTTTTAAAGCATTTTCTATTTTGAGTAAAATATTAAAATTGATTTCAATTTTAAAAAGCTCTTTTGTAGTTTTTGGAAACAATAAAATAAAAGAAAAAAACAAAAGTAAAAGAGCGAAAATTCCGCTCCCAGTATGCCCCAAAATAGTAGAAAAAATCGCATAAGCAAGCTCTAGTATATAGCCTGAATTAGGATAAAAAACTGCAAATAAAAGCAAGCTCGAGAAAAAGGCAAATCCTATACCAAAAAGCTCTCTTCTTATAAAATTAGCTAATTTGTAATTTCTTTTATAATAAACATAATTTAAAATAAATAAGAAAAAAGGATAATAATACGCAAATTCTCCAAACAAAAACAAATTTGCCTTATAAAGCCAAACTCCCATATCTGGAGCTAGCATACAAAGACACAGATAAAAGATACCAAAAGTAGAACTTGTAAAGATGGCTTCTTTTTTGATGATTTTTCCTTGAAAATAATTTTTTAAGAAGCCATTATAGCATAGTTTTTTTACATATAATTTAATAAGCTAAGTTGCGCTATCGTCGTGCTAGCTTTTAAAGAAGCTTGATAAGCAAGCTGTGTTTGCATTAAATTCATCATCGCCTCACCATAATCTACATCAATCACATTTGATTTTATACTTTGGACATTAACGCTTAAAAAGGATGTGCGTGTATTAACACCTTCGATAGTATTATGATATGCTCCCATAGTTGTATTAAGCTTGCTAACATGATCTGCTAAATGATCAAGTCTTTCTAAAGCTCCTTGCATGCCTGTATTTCTAGGGTTTTCACTTTCGGAGTCTGCTCTCATATTGCCTTTTAAAACAGCATCAATCATTGAATCTAAATCTTTAATAATATCCACATTTGGCTCATCTATAGTTAAAGAATTATTCGCGCTAAAACTAAAATTTGGACCATTTTGTACAGTAGAAGTTATGGTAAAAGGAGGTGCTGGAAATTGGCCACTTTGAGAATCACTAAGAGAAATTTCTATATTAGTGCCTGAAGAAAGTTTATCAGTAACACTAATACGACCTTTATAATCCATACTTACATCAACAGTAGCTTGTGAATCTTTCATGAGTTGTTGTATTTGGGTATAATCTGCATTATTAATTTGACCATTATTGGCTTGTATGGTTGTTGTAGGAATTTTATCTGCAGCAAACATACCTATAATATCATTAATTTGACCATAAGTAATATCATTTGATCCTGTAACAACCCCACTATTTCCAGTTGCAGGATTAGTATGCATAATAGGAAAGCTTATGGTTTGACCTAGATTATTAGGATCAGGATAGCTTACAGTTGAAGTTTGTAAATTTATAGCAACATCGTAAAAATTTCCACCTTTGGAATTGACTTTTAAATTTAAAGTAGTACCATTTAGGCTATCTCCTGCCATTACCTCGCTAAGTTTGGTTGAATCAGTGGCATAAGCATTGCTTTCTTTGATAACTTGAGAAACATTACCATAAACAGTATTGCCATTTTTTTCAAAATACACATTATCGTAATCAGCTCCATTAGCAGCATTTCTATCTGTATCTGTCATTTTACTTTTGATAAAATCAGTTTGTTTTAAATCGATTGTGAATTGTTGATTGTTGATTGTTACAGTTACAGGGTTGTTTAATTTTGTTATATCTCCATTACTAGGAGCAGCCGTAGCAGCTTGCATAACCCTATTTGTAACTTCATTCATTGAAATACCCTCTTGATTAGCAGCTTCAATAATATTTTTAAGTTCATCTTTGGTATCAGCTTGTGGTGTGAAAGCTACAGCATGAAAATCGAGTTTATTATTACCTTGCTTTAGATCTGTAATTTGAATTTGACCACTATCATTCATACTTACTTCTACTACTTTATTATTTGGAGTATTACCATAAAGAGTTCCAATATTTTCCATTACATCTTCTAAAGTATCTTCGGGTTTGACGAGTACAGCACTTTTAAAACTTGTTCCATCGGGTCTTGTACCTTGAACATAAAGAGTTGTTGGAGGAAAATCTAGTTTGCTATCATCATACTCAAAGTCTTTGTCAGCATCTAAGCTATTATCTTTTACATAACTTTGTCCGATAAGTTGTTGCCATTTAGAATCTCCTGTGAGATATTTAGTTTTATCAGGGTCTTTATTTAAATCCCAACGATTATCTGTAAAACTAACATTAGTGCTTATTTGTTTTTTATAGTCTCCATCTGCTTTAAAAAATAAATCCCATCCAGGGATATTGTAAGGACTTTCGGTACCTGCACCGGTTACTACATTGATATTATTTTTATCTCCATAATAATTTCCATTAGAATCAAAAGGCTTGTTTGCAACTTGAGAACCTGCAAAAAGATACTGACCATTAACACTGGTATTTGCAAGCTGAACTATGCTTTCTTTAATGCGTTCTAGTTCTTTGGCTATAGCCTCTCTTGAAGTTTGAGAATTACTATCGCTTGCTGCTTGAGTAACCTTTACTTTAAAATCTTCAAGAAGCTTAACCATATCTTGTAAAGCTTTCATGCTATTTTGCGTCATTTCTTTAGCTGAGTTTGTAGCTTGTTTAACTTGCTCTAAAGTTTTGAGTTCATATTCAAGGCGAGTATTATCTATATAAACACTTGCATCTTCATAAGAATTTTGGATTTTAATCCCTGATGAAAGTTGCTGCGAAATCTGATACAAAGAGCTTTGAGCGCCCATAGAAGTGCTTATAGAATTTGTAAAGTTGAGTTTATTTGTAATTCTCATATTCATCCTTGGAGTTTTGATTTAAATAAATCTTTTCAAACATTGCTTTGTAAATACAAGCAATAATTGTTCCAATTTTATTTTTACAATATCGGCATCAATAAAAATTTAATAATATTTTATCCTTAAAAAATTTTGATATTTTTCATACAAAACTCCATTTAAGCAAATAAAAAATAAATTTTAAAATATTTTATATATTTTTAAAGTCTTTTTTAGTCTAAAATAGATATAATTACACCTTTACAAAGCCTGAGTGGTGAAACTGGTAGACGCGCCAGACTCAAAATCTGGTAAGGGCAACCTTGTGTCGGTTCGAGTCCGACCTCAGGCACCATTTGTTTTTTGCTCCCGAGTGTTATTTTTTGGCAAATTATATTCAAAATATTAAAAAAGAGTTTTTATATTTTCAAAAATAGCTTCCTGATTATACCATGTGAGTTTTATAATATCTTCTAAAGCTTTGAAAAATCACTAGGAACTTTGATAATCAAATTTTCATTTTTAAGTTTAATTTCTTAAATAATAGGTTTTGTTATCATAGGAAAAACTTTGGTTTAAAAATACTTTTTTTAAAGAATGCATACTCTTTATAGAAAAAACTTCTTGATAAATTTTATTTAAATTTATATCTACTAAAATCCAGTTGCATTCAATTGCATTACTCAAATTTTTTAAAATTTCTCTTTCGTATTGCTTTTTTAAAACCTTGCTATTTTTTCAAATCAATTGGAGATGTATATTTTCATTAACAAATCACACCTGCTAAATCTATCATTTACTTACTTCAACCTCACATTCATAACCATATTAGATAAAAAAATACCATCTTTATCAAAACTTTTTGAGTCATATTCTAGTTTTAAATATCTTTTTTGTATATCTTGCATTAAAGTTGAAAGATTGTATAAACTTAAACTTTCTAATATATTTATAAGTTCTATCTTGCTTAAAGTATTAAAATCATTTAACAAGCTAAGATAATTACTTACAATAGAAGAAGAATTTATATTATGAAATACAATTTTATTTTTTATATCTTCTTTAATAAAAAATTGATTATTTTTTATATAAAAATAATCTTTAAGATGATGATTACTTAATATTTGATTGTAAAAACTTAAAAGACTTTCTTTGCTATTTAAGTCTATAAAATTAAGATAAAAAGTCTTTTCTTCTAAAGCTAATTTTAAAGCATTAAGATTAGTAAAAGAAGTATTAAGATTTTCATCATTCTTTAAAGCATAAACGGCATTTTCTTGTTCTTGTTTTTGAGTAATAGCATATTGTAATAAAGGGTTTTTATAGTATGTATCGCTATTGATTAAAACATTGATATAAAAAGCTTCTTTGCTTTTTTGAGTTAATTGAAGTAAAGATAAAAGTGTAGAAGGGATATAAAAAGAATCAAGCTTTAAGTTTAAATACTTATCATAAGTATTTATATAAGCTAATTCTTGATTAAAATCTAAAGGCTGTTCTTTTGAATTTAAAAGCATTGTTCCGCCTAATCCTAATAAAGCTAGATTTTTGAAATTCTCTAAAGCTTTTCTTTTTTCTAAATCGATTTGAAGTGTTTTTTGCATTTGTTTTTCCTTTCTTTTGTGGTTTAATCTTTGATATTATGTTCTTTAGCACAAGCTCTTATCTTAACTCTAAGCTTTTCAGGAAAGTTAGCTCTATAAATAGTAGGGATTCTAGGATCAAGTTTGGCGTCCAAATCTCCTTTTTGATAAATCCATTCCAATCTTTCAGGGGTAAAATAATAAGGGGCATTAGGATAGCCTTGAGGAGGAGTGAGGGCTGCGAGTTTGGCGCTTAATACTAGGGTATCTTTGAATAAAGTGGCTTGTTGTTCACTCCAATCATTTGGAGTATCTACATCAAAGTTAGTTTTCATCCCATTTCTATATCCATCCATAGCATCATCAAATTCATTTCTACTTTCAGGAGTAGAATCTATATCTCTTGGATCTTTTATCTTACCTTCAACCACATCACTTCTTAAGGCTTTATATATATCCCCAAATTCATCTTCAGAAATTTGATATTCGTTATAATCAATCACCCAATCTACTCCCATAATCTCATCTATAAAAGGAAGCATACCAAATTCATCAGGTTTTAAAGTCTTAGCTAAAGTTTTAATTTGTTGTTCTCTTAAAGGATTTTTATGCACTCCTACTAAACCACTTCCTACTGCAATATCTGCATAACCATAAATAGCACCCAATAAATTAGGTTTATCTAGTATACTACTTCCTCCACTTAATTGTATATAAAGTATAGTTGCTTGGATAAATCTTGCATTAAAACCATAAACACAAATTAGAAATATGCAAAGAATTCAATTATATTACAATGGCAAAATTTCAGAAGATTTAAAAAATTATTATTATCCTTTTTATGACTTTAAAAAAGCTCCTATACTTGATGGTAAAGATATCATTAAAAAATCAATGAGTTGCAAAATAATTACAAAATATTAAGCCCAAAAGATACAATAGACACTATTCATATAAGTTCAAAACCTTATTTATTAAAAGCTTTATATTTTTGTGAAAGTTTTACTGAATTAAAACAAGATGATGAAGTTCTATGGGATGAAAAAAGTATAAAAGAGTCATTTCCTTACGATTCTAGTTTTTATATTATATTCTTACTACACAAGGATAAAATCACAGATACTTATTTAAAAGCAAGAAAAGAGCTTTATAAGAGTATTATAGCATTTAATCAAATTCAAAATAAGAATATATTAGAACAAGATAAAGAAGATTTTAATCTTTTATCTACTCACTCTAAAAACCTAAACCATTTCATCTTAGAAAACAAAGACAAAAATAAAAGAATTATCTTTTTAAATAATGCTTCATCGATGTCAAATTTAATCCATATTTACGATAGTCATTGCGATATTTTTATTAAAAATGAATCTTTACTTGATATTAAAAGAATATGATATTAAATTTAAAGAATTTAATACAAGAGTGTTTTTTTATGAAAAACTTCTTTTAGGTGCAAAAGAAAATAATGAATTTTTATTTGAAGAAAAAGAAGAAAATTTACTTTATCATTTTAAATACGATAAAGAGGATTTAAGCTCTTTAGGAGATTTAAATATAAAATATAATATTTATAATGCAAGGATTAAGAATTATTCTTTACTAGAAGAAAGTTTAAATATCAAATTAAAACCTAAAGAGCTTAAAAAAGAAATTGCCTACAACAATACAAGTTTTATTAAACTTTCAAAAGAACCTTTAAATGAATCCTTATCCAGTGCTAAAGAACCCTGCTTGATCACTTTATATTTAAAAGATGAACACAACAAGCCTATTGCTAATGCTAAAATCATCATAAAAGGCTTTAAACATAATGAAGCCTTAAGAGTAGTTAATCTAAAAAGATGCAGTGATGAAAAGGGTAAGATAAGATTTGATAAAGAAAAGTATTTTAGTGATTGTTATAGCTTTAAAGTAAAGCTTGATGAAAGCAAAGCTTATTTTACTACTCCTTTACAAAATGCTAAAAGAATATTTAATAATTATACCCATCACAAAGTTGGACTCATACTTAAATTTAAAGCTAAAGATCATTTAGTTTATGATGGATTTAATATCTACCATTACAAAGGAAATGAATTAATTAATTCTTATATGGCAAGAAGTGGCACTGCTAAGGCAGACAATGAAAAAAGAAGTAAAAAACAAATTCCACATTATTTTTACCAAGATGAAAAAGATAAAAGCAAAAGTGGAAAGGCTTATTTTTACTATGATGATGAAAGCATTCAAGATAGATTTGGCACTTTACCTGAAGGGGGGGGGGTATTATTTAAAAATCAATGAAATAGCTAAAGATACTAAGCCTAGCTTTTTAAAAGATTATCCCTTTGAGATAGGAAAAACTTGGGGAAGATATTGCGTAAGATTATATACCGATAAAGAATGCTCTAAAACTTTTAAAGAAACAAAAATAAAAGAAAGCGATAAAATGCTAAATTGGAGTTATGTAGAGTGCAATAGTGAGCAAAAAATGCGATATTTGTTGGATACTGATTGTCATTCTATTGAGGCTAAAGATCTTAAATTTATAGATAGTTTTAAAGGTAATATTTGTGGATTTCATTTACCTATAAGTAGAGATAATGAACCCATAAAAGATACAAAAGATTATAAATATTACATCATAGTCTTTGCTTATGATGAAAAAAAGGTTATGCCTAGTTTAGAAGACTTTCATATAATTATAGATATGAGCTTTAGTAGGAGTTGGAAGGGATGAGAGCGTGGAAGAAAGCAAGCTAAGGAATGATTTTAATAGTGATATAATTCAAACAAATTGTATTTTTAGTGTTCTTGAGGCTGTAGAGTTTTTAAAAGCTTGCCAAAGTCTAAAAGAAGGAAAAAATGAAATAGATAATTATGTTTTTTTCAAAAACTATCCCCAATTTGTAGGAAAAATCGCTTATATATACTATAGATTTGATTTGATTAATAAGGAATTTTTATCTTGTATGGAGTTTGAGAAAATTTATCATTGCTTATGATATAGGTTTGTATCAAGATAAAAATAATTTATTTTTTAATTTAGCTACCTATAAAATACATAAGAATCATTCTTTTTACATAGAAGCAAATAATCATTTAAATTTTAATCTTATTGAATTATTTTTCTCAAATATCTCTCCTTTGGAATATGCTGTGGGTTATTTGCAAAAAGAAGAGATAATATATAATGGGGCTTTAGAATATTCTTTAGGAACTCTTCAAAAAACTTTAAATACCACAACCCAATTTCATAATAAATTTTATTTTAAACTGAAAGAAAGACCCTTTGAATATGCGCAATATTTTAAACAAAAATAGACTTAGCTGAAATAAATTAAATTTGCTCACTTTAATGCAATCAATCAGGATGAAAAATCGGCGTGAAGACTGACTTATTTTAGAAAATTTATTAGAAAAGATGAGCAATAAAAAGTAAAAGAAGTATATTTTATAGGATTTTTGATATAAAAATAATTATAATCGGCTTTTGTGTATAGTTGTTGTATTTAGATTAGCATGCTTTAAATTTTTTGCATGACTACAAGGTTTGTTCCTTTGGTGGTTAATTTCATAGCTAAAAGTATGCCTTAATAAGCGCAGTCCTTTCTTGATTATTGAAGCTTTGGCATAAATATTATTTACAATCATAAAAGCATTACTTCTATTTAAATGCTTCCCTGTCCTGGTTTACATCATTATACTTGAAACACTCAAGCTCATCCACAATTTCTGCTTTTTTTATAAATGCAGTTTATTTCTTTACTACCCTTACCTATTATAGATATTTTTAAATATTTCATCATTAACCTCCTTAAAATCACAAAGTTTTACATTTAATGCTTTGAAATTCTAAGTCCTCTATAAAGTATAAGTTTAATTATCATAGCATTCCTAAAACTGCTATAATCATCTTTTTTTGCTTTTTTCTTTCTAAAACATTATTTCATTCTCACCAAGATAATTTAACTTTTCTTCTGCTTTTTCAGTTTTAAACCTAATTTGTTCATATCAAAGCTAAAAAGGAATAAGTCATCATTATTATCACTTATAAAAAAAGCTAGTTAATACTCTCAAATAAGTAGTTTTTGTTCTTTTTGATAATTTATTGCTATTTTTTAAATTATTTTCCAAATAATTAAGAAAATTAATCAAAAAAGTTGTTTTTATATCATTTATTTGCATTTCATCCTGATATTTTAGTAAATATTCCACAAGCTCTAAAAATACACCTATAAAACAATAAAGTGTTCTTTAAATATAATATTATCTATATAAATAAAATTTCATATAATCCACATACAACATCAGAAATTGATAATAAATATTTATCTTGATTTATCTTATTGATATTTTTAAGTTTTATTCCAACAATTTCATAAAACTTTGGCTTTATTGTATTTAATTTATCTTCAGTGTAAAAAATTTATATTTTGCAATTAGTCCTTCAAACAATTTTATAAATGTAAAATCTATATTTTCAAGTTCTTTGCTATACAAATAATTATTTATAACTCCTTTTAATTCAACTTACAAAACCAAAGCTAGAATATGATTTTATTTTAGTGGATGAAGCACAGGATATCAATGCTTGTGTTATTGACATTGTTCTTAATCAAAAACAAGCTAAAAAAGTTTTTATAGGAGATACTTTTCAAAGCATTTATAAATTTATAGGGCAGTAAATTCTTTAGAAATATTAACATCTATGCCAAAATCTCACACTTTATACCTAGCACAAAGTTTTAGGTGTCCACAAAAATAGCTTTTATTGCCAACTCTTATTTGAAAATTTTAAATGCTCCGCGAGATTTTAAGGGAATAAAAAAATCAGGTGAAGAAAGTGTCAAAAAAGAAGCAAAAGCTATAGTGTGTAGAACTAATGCTAAGTTATTTGATATAGCTGTAGAGAATTTAGATAAAAAAATTATTTTTTGTAGGAGGGATAAATAGTTATAGTTTTGGTGAGTTATTAGATATACAAAATCTTCTTTTTAAAAAACATAAATATATCAAAAACCAATTTATAGCAAAGTTTGCTGATTTAAAGGAGCTTCTTGAATATATTAATGAAACTAAAGAAGTTGATTTAAAGCAAAAAATCTTTGTTCTTTTCAAATATGTGCATAGCGATATTATAAAGCTTATTAAAGCCATTGAAAAAAGTAGCGTAAAAAAACAAGAACAAGCGGATTTAATTTTAAGCACGGGACATAAAAGCAAGGGGTTAGAATGGAACAATGTTGAAATTATTGATGATTTTTTAAACATCAAGCAAGAACTTGAAGAAAAAGATCAAATTGCCATAGCAAAAGAAGAATTAAATCTTTTATATGTGGCAATCACAAGAGCCAAAGACTCTTTAAATATTAACAAGGATTACTTGCTTGAAAAAGAATTTGTACAAGAGAATTTAGAAAGGATAATAATAGAATGAAAATAATTAAAAAATTACAAAAAGATGGAAGCTTTAAAAAGCAAGTTTATTATTCTGTTTAGGAGGTTGCACAAATACACTCAGTAACGCATGTAACAGTTCGCCTATGGATTTCAAGAGGAATTTTAAAAGGCGTGAAATTAGGCAAAGAATTTTATATATTAAAAGAAACCATTCTTGATTTTCAGAAAAATGATGGTTTATTATAATTAAGGAGAGGGAAAAAATGAGCAGTATAGCAAAAGATAGTCATGTTGAAATGAGAGATTTTTTATTTAATAAATATAACAAAATAACTTTTAGTAGAAAAGAATGTGCTGAAATTCTTGGGATATCTTTGCAAACTTTAGATAGATTGACAAAAGATAAAAAATAAAATCAATGAATATAACTCGTTTTGTATTATTCTCCATTGAAGAAATAGCTAAAATTCTCTCAGGGGCTAAATCAACAAAATGAATAGAAAAGATAGGGTTGCACTAGCTGCTTATCATAAAAATAAAAAGCTTACTTGCTTTGGTAAGTGGGCAATTCAAAAGTATATGTTAAAGTATATGTTTTTTAGATATTTAATTTTTAAAGTATGGATATTTAGATATTTGATTAATAAATCACACGCCGACCTCAGGCACCATTGCTTCTTAAAATCATAAAATTCCAAAAAAATTTTATTGTTTATATTTGCTCGAAAAAATGCTTCTATAATAGCTGAAATATTTATTTATAAATATTAAGAATATTTTTATAAATAAAATATGCTTTAAATTATGTTAAATATTTAATTATAAATTATTTAAAAATAATAAGCTCACTCTCTTAAAATAAGATAAAAATAGCCCTGTATTCTTAAATAATACTAAAAATGTATTATTAAACTTAAATTAAACTAAAATTTGATATAGTTCGCGCGATCGTAAAAGTTTAAATAAAAAATTAAAAAGTAATAATTATTTAAACTGAAACATTTATATTATTTTTATAAAAATCATAATGTAAATAAAGATCTATATACCAAAAAAAAGAGAGGGGGGGGGTATGGAAGCAAAAGGAATAGCGATATTTCCTACAGATGTTGCATTTAATAAAAAAACAAATGCTTTTTTTACTGAATTAGAAGATCAGTTTTTAAAAGGAGAAGTCGGCAAAAGCACCATAAAATTAGACTTCGAATACTATATTTTATATTCTCAATTTTTACAAATAGATAGAGAATCCCTATTTTTCGGAAGAAACTATAAACTTGTGTTTTGTTTTTTATTTTATTATAGGGCTTTATTAAATAAAAACAATACTCAAAAAATCGTAGCAAAAATAATTAATGCCATGCGTTGCCAAGAAAGATTACCAGAAAAAATACACTATAGAGAAAAAATAATTTGCATGGATAATCAACACAGAACTCTTTCTCAAATATTAAGTTCATGCATTGTGGAATTTTATAATTCAATTGATCTATACAATACCTTTAAAAAAAATATAGGATTTGAAAACAGAAAGAAAATAGCGATAGAAATGTTAAATCGTGCATCAGAGCACTATGGTTTTTTTGGATTAAACAGAGGAGGAATAACATACAAAGAAGAAAAAATCTCTTTCGTCCCTGTACAAGCTTTGAATGAATTTCATCATGGCATGTCGCATTTATGCGAAGTATTTCTAAAAGAAGATGCACGATATACCAATCTAGAAAGAGCAATTCCTCACTTTAAACGCGGAATGATGGAAGTATACAAAACAATCATCAGAGATTTTCTTATATTAAATCAAGATGCTTTAGGAGTCAAACAAGAAGCTCTAAAAATAAGAGAATTAGAATATCAAACCATAGGAAAACCCGAAACAGTAACAAAAAACCCTACCACAAACCTAACCAGTAAAAAAGAAGAGAAAGTCATCCCAGGATATAAAGAATTATGTGAAAGAATTGTCAAACAAAGTAAAAATACAAACCAAATGATATGAATTAAGCTTTAGTATGCAATTTTAGCTTATTAACTTGCTATTTTGTATACTTAAAGCTATCTTTGATATTTAATTTCAAATTTTAACAAGTAAAAAATTAAAAATTTTATAAGATTTAATTATTATCAATGCAAAGGTAAAACAAAATAAAAATTTTTAGGCCAAATTTCAAATTTTAATTCCCCCTTATGAGCATTAATGATTTCTTTAGAAAGCGATAAGCCCAACCCATTTCCTTTGAGTTTAGTAGTTCTAAAAGCTTCAAAGACCAAATTTTCATCTTTGATTTCGCAACCATTATCATAAACTCTAATGTATAAATTTTGCTCATCACAGCTTGCTTGAATTTTGATTTTAGGATTTTCACACTCGCTTTCTTCAATCGCATCTATGGCATTATAAATTAAATTTTGCAAAACCAAAGACAAAAGTGCTTTATCTCCATAAATTTTCATATCTAAAAACTTAATTTCAAAATCAATTTGAGATGAGTAGTTGTAAGAATTTATGGCACTTTCGCACTCTTCTGTTAATTCTAAAAGATTAAACTCATTTGCATTGATGTGTACACCTTTAGTAAAAAGCAAAGTAGAATTTACGATACGCTCTACCCTAGCAATAGCCTTTTGAATTTCAAGTACGATATGTTTGTTTTTAAGTTCGCTACGAGAAAAAAGTGTAGAAGCAAGCAAGGATATAGATCCTATAGGATTTCTTATCTCATGTGCTAAATGCGCCGCCACACTTCCCATACTAGCAAGTCTTTCATTACGCTTTTCATCGCTAATATCCGTAGCTGAAACTATGGTTTTTTCATTATGAGCGATAATTTTAACCGCATAAAATCTATTCTCAAATTCAAGCTCATCACGATTTTTTTCAAGACTGATAATATCAAGCAATTTAGGTTTTTTCAAGGCTTCTTGATTTTGCAAAATAATATTTTTTTCTTTATCTAAAATCCAAAGCGCACTAGGCAAAACCTCGATAATCTCATCTACCATAGCACGCAAAGAATTGTAATTTTCATTTAAAATTTTATATTCATTTTCTACGATATAAGTTTGCTCTATAAGGCTTTGCAAGCCTTTTTGTAAGGTTTCTTTTTCACTTGAATCAAGACTTTTTAAAATATTTTCATTCATTTATCTTCCTCTAATAAAATTTTAAAATCATTTAAATCTAGCAAAAGTAAATCTTGCTTGCAAATTTTATAAAATTCTTTACTAAAACCATTTTTTGAAATAAGAATATAATGATTGGGCTCTAATTTTAAAGATCTTGCTTTTGATTCTAAAAGATTTAAAATATTTCTACAAATTTTTTTATTTTTAAATTTAACTTCACCGATAAAACTTATCTCATCATCCTTATAATAAAGATCAAGTTCTAAATTTTTATCCCAATAACTTTGCACCCCACTCACTTGAAATTTTTTCTCAAGTAATTCCCTAGAGAGCTGTTCAAAACAAAAACTTTGATAAAGCTCAAATTTCTCTTTAATCAATCCCAAAACTTCTTCATAACGATTTTGTAAAATCAACTTTTCATTGGGCTTTAAAAAATAAAAAAAGAAACGGGTGAAGTGATTGGCAAAGATAATTTTATCTTGTATCACATAAGATCTCAATTCTTTTTTAAGTTTTTGTCGTTTATCTTTTATCCTTTTTGCTTCTTTGCTATGCTCAAGTTTTATAATCCCCGCTCTTAAAAGATATTTTAAAGTTGATAAAGCTTTAAAATGCTGAATTTTTCTATTGATAGAAAAACGCTTACGATTGTTTTTAGCCAGTAAGCTAAGAGCATAAGAAGCGGTTTCATCAAGCTTAAAATAATCTTTAATATGTAAGTAATTTTTCAATAAAAGATATTCTATATTCTCAAACACATCTTCTTCAAAATTTAAACTATCTAAACTCTCAAAACCCTCAAAAACACTATAAAAATCAAAAATTTTAGCTAAAGCTGAAGTATTGCAAAATTTTGCAAAGTGATTAAAATTTATATTTTTCCTTTTTAAAAGTATTTTTATAGTATAATTTTAGCAAATTTTTAAAGGATTGTGCTTGCAAATTTCAGATTTAAAAAAAGAAATAATTTTAAAAAAAGGCACCTTGCATTTTGACTTTACAGCTAGTGCTTTAGCGCTAAAATGCGTGGAAAAAGAAATTGCTAAAATACTACCAAGCTATGCCAATACTCATTCTGATAGCTCTTTAAACTCTTTTAAAACTCAACAAATTTATGAACAAGCACGCAAAGATATCAAAACAAGCCTTGATTTAAGCGATGAATTTGCACTTATTGCTTGTGGATCAGGCTCTAGCAGCGCCATTAAAAAATTTCAAGAATTGCTTGGAATTTACATCCCGCCACTTATCAAAGAAAAGTATTTTGATAAAGTGGATAAAAACACCCTACCCTTAGTTATCGTAGGGCCTTACGAACATCATTCTAACGAGCTTTCTTTTCGCGAAGGTTTGTGTGAATGCATAAGAATTCCCCTAGATAAAAAAGGAAATATAGACTTTGAAATCTTAGAAAAAGTTTTAAAAGAAAATCAACACAGAAAAATCATTGCTAGTTTTTCCCTCGCTTCAAATGTTACAGGTATATTAAGTGATTACAAACGCATTTCTAAGTTAGTGCGTAAATTTAAAGGCATAGTCGCTTTTGATGCGTCAAGCTTTATCCCTTATAAAAATATAGCCTGCAAGTATTATGATGCTTTATTTATAAGCTCTCATAAATTAATCGGCGGCATAGGAGGTTCTGGTCTTTTAGCAATTAAAAAAGAACTTTGCGGAAGTAAACCTAGTTTTGCCGCAGGAGGGACTGTAGGCTATGTTTCGCGCACCTCTCAATGCTATCTTTGCAATGAAGAGGCTTTAGAAGAAGGAGGGACTCCTGGAATTTTACAACTCATTCGTGCGAGCTTAGCTTTTAAAATAAAGGATGAAATAGGCATAGAAGAAATAGAAAAAAAAGAAGAAATTTTAAAAGAATACTTCTTTGAAAAACTAAAAATAATACCTCATTTAATCCTATATGCTAATAATATAAAAACTCGCTTACCTATCTTTGCTTTTAATATTAAAAATATTTCTCCTTTTGACTTAGCCTATGAACTGAGTAAAAAATACCACATAGAAACACGTGCGGGATGTGCTTGCGCTGGTCCTTATGGGCATGATTTATTGGGCTTAAAGGACAATGAGGAATTAAAAACTAAACCGGGTTGGCTAAGAATTAGTTTGCATTATACTCATGAAAAAGAAGATATTGATTATTTCTTTGAAGCACTGCAAAAAAGTATCGCTAAATTAAAATTTTAAAGATGGCGCAGCGGACGGGGCTCGAACCCGCGACCTCCGCCGTGACAGGGCGGCATTCTAACCAGCTGAACTACCGCTGCACCTAAGAAGTAATAATTTAATGGTGGTCACTATAAGACTCGAACTTATGACATCCACCTTGTAAGGGTGGCGCTCTACCAACTGAGCTAAGCGACCTTAA